>JBEGRN010000117.1:0-6922 GCA_041180425.1 Verrucomicrobiota bacterium | reverse complement strand
GTGCGGCCCGACGGTCGCCACGCTCGCCCAGGAGACGGGGGGCTGGAAGTGGGCCGTGATTTCCTTTGTCTACATGACCGCGCTCGCGTGGATCATGGCCGTCGTCGTTTACCAAGTCGTCCTCCGCCTCGTATGATCTTCGAGACCTTCCTCATCTACGGCATCATCGGCGTCGCCGCCGGTTGGCTGGGCTTCCGATGGGCTTCTGCCTGGCGTCGCCGCAAGGATGGTGGCTGCGCCGGGGGCTGCGGCTGCGCGTCGAAGATCCAGCCGAAGAAGTGAGGGTGGGCGAGGAGGATTACAGGGTACGGATTACGGAGTACTGATGACGGGGAGGTCAGCGAACAGGCATGCTGCAATCCTTTGCCCTTAACCCGTGCTCGTCACCCTGTGCCCCGAACTCCGTAATCCGTACTCTGTAATCCATTCCTTCCCTTGCTTAAACCGGCTGCTGCTGGCTGAGGCAATGGAGGGCGCCGCCTTCGATCAAGAGCACGCGGCAGTCGATCCCGACGACCTTACGGCCGGGGAAGCAATCCGCGATGATGCCCATGGCGGCCTTATCGGAAGCTTGGCCGTAGAGCGGGACGAGCACGCCGTCGTTGACGATGAGGAAGTTCGCGTGGCTCGGCGGCAGGTCACGGCCGGCGAGGCGGATCGGCTCCGGCATCGGGAGCTCGAGGACGTCGAGGCGCTGGCCGCGCGGGCGCATCTCGCGCAGGCGCTTGAGGTTCTCCTGGAGCGGGGCGTAGTTCGGGGAAGCCCGGTTGGCTTCGGCCACGGCGAGGATCGTGCGCGGCGCGATGAAGCGCGCGAGGTTGTCGATGTGGCCGTCGGTGTCGTCGTTGGCCAGGCCTTCGCCGATCCAGAGGAGATCGTCGATGGCGAGGCCGTCGCGGATGGCGGCGTGGAACGCGTCGTCATCGCGGCCCTCGGCGCGGTTCGGGTTGTTCTGGACGGCTTCGGTCGTGAGCAGCAGGCCGTCGCCGGAGACTTCGATGCCGCCGCCTTCGAGCTCGAAGGGGTAGCTGAACTTCTTCACTCCGAGGCGGGCGGCGACCTTGCCGGGCACTTGGTTGTCGAGCGAGGCCTCGAACTTTCCGCCCCAGCCGTGGAATTCCCAGTCGGTCAGCGCGAGTTCCTTGGTCGCGTCGTTCTTGACGAAGATCGGGCCGTGGTCGCGGCACCAGACGTCGTCCGTCGCGATGTCGGTGAGCTCGATGACCGAGAGGTCGGCCTTCGCGGCCTGGAGCGCGTGCTCGGCTTCGGCGCGGAGCTTGCCGGCCGCGTTGATCTTCACCGGCTGGAATTCGGCGATGGCCGCCGCGAACTCCGCGAACTTCGCGGGGATGAGGTCGTAATGGCCGGGCCACAGCGCGGTGTTCGACGGCCACGAGAGCCACGTGGCGGATTGGGGTTCCCATTCCGCAGGCATGCGGAAACCAAGGGAGCGAGGCGTGGACATGCGGAAGGTCAGTCGCGCAGACGGCGCGTCAGGTCGCCGTAGGCGTCGATGCGGCGGTCGCGGAAGAAGGGCCAGATGCGGCGGAATTCGCGCTGCTTGGCGAGGTCGCAGTCGGCGACGAGGACTTCTTCGCGGTCGCTGGAGGCGCGGGCGACGATCTCGCCGTAGGGGTCGGAGACGAAGCTCTGGCCCCAGAACTGGGTGCGGCCTTCGGTGCCGACGCGGTTGGTCGCGGCGATGTAGCAGCCGTTGGCGACGCCATGGCCGCGCTGGACGGTTTCCCAGGCGTTGTGCTGGGCGCGGCCGAAGGCGGCCTTCTCTTCCGGCAGCCAGCCGATGGCGGTCGGGTAGAAGAGGATGTCGGCGCCGGCGAGCGCGGTCAGGCGCGCGGCTTCCGGGTACCACTGGTCCCAGCAGATGAGCACGCCGATCTTGCCGTGCGCGGTCTGCCAGCTGCGGAAGCCGAGGTCGCCGGGCGTGAAGTAGAACTTTTCCTCGAAGCCCGGGTCCTGCGGGATGTGCATCTTCCGGTACTTGCCGAGCACGGTGCCGTCGGCGTCGATGACCGCCGCGGTGTTGTGGTAGACTTCGCTGCCGCGGGCCTCGAAGAGCGGGGCGACGAGGACCACGCCGAGGCGCTTCGCGACCCGGGCGAGCTCGGTCACGGACGGGCCGGTCTCGATGGGTTCGGCGAGGTCGAAGTTCCGCGGGTCCTGCGTGATGCAGAAATACTTCGTCGTGAACATCTCCTGCAGGCCGATGATCTGCGCGCCCTTGGCCGCGGCTTCTTCGATGCGCGGGATGGTCTTGCGGACGTTCGCCGCCGGCGTGTCTTCGGCGGTGAGCTGGATCAGACCGACGCGGACGGAGTCAGCCATGGGACCTCAGTAGACGAGCTTGTTGATCGGGTACTCCACGATGCCTTCGGCCCCGGCGGCCTTGAGGGTCGGGATGAACTCGCGGGCCTGGCGGGCGTCGATGATCGTCTCGACCGCGATCCATTCGGGATTGCTGAGCGGGGCGACGGTGGGGTTGCGCAAGGCGGGCAGGGCGGCGGCGACCTGGTCGAGCTTGGCCTTCGGGAGGTTGAACTTGAGGCCGACCATGTGCTGGGCGGCGAGGGCGCCTTGCAGCATCAGGACGATCTGCTCGATCTTGGCGCGCTTCGCGGGGTTGGCCCAGGCGGCCTTGTTCGCGACGAGGACGGTGGTCGTCTCCATGAGCTGGGCGACGATGCGGAGCTTGTTGGCCTTGATGGAGGAGCCCGTCTCGGTGATGTCGACGATCGCGTCGGCCAGCTCGGGGACCTTCACTTCGGTCGCACCCCAGGAGAATTCCACTTCGCAGGTCACGCCTTGGGCCTTGAACCAGCGACGAGTGGTTTCGACGAGTTCGGTGGCGACGCGCTTGCCGGCGAGGTCCTGCGCGGTCTTGACCGGCGAGGCTTCGGGCACGCAGAGGACCCAGCGGGACTTCTGGGCGGAGGCCCGGCTATAGATGAGTTCGCAGACTTGGACGACGTCCGCGGCGTTCTCCTGGACCCAGTCCTGGCCCGTCAGGCCACAGTCAAAGAAGCCATGTTCCACGTAGCGGGCGACTTCCTGGGCGCGGATGAAGCGGCCATCGAGGGTCGGGTCATCGAAAGAGGGGCGGTAGGAACGGCTGCTCTTGGCCACCGGGAACCCGGCGCGGGCAAAAAGCTGTAGGGTGGCCTCTTCAAGGCTCCCTTTGGGCATCCCAATCATCAATTTAAGGGCTTCCTGGCTCATTAGGCCCTTGAGGAAGCCCACGGATAGCCCCTCCGCAAGCATTAAGGGGTTGACTCGTTTAGTCCCCGAAATGACCCTTCCCGACCTACCCTACTGCCATGCAGCGCTCTCTGCTTATCCTCTCCGCTTCCGTCCTGCTCGTCGCCTGTGAAGGCTCCAAGAGCCCTTGGTCTACCTCTTCGCAGACCGGTTCCGGCGTGAGCGAGGTCAACGGCAAGGCCGTCGAAGCCGCTGCCCCGGGCGTCAAGTTCTCCTGGGATAAGGATGCCCCCGCCGAAGCCCCGAAGGCCGCCGTCGCTGCCGTCGTGGAAGCTCCGAAGGATGCCAACAAGGCCCGCGTGCTCGAAGTCCGCGAAGGCTCTGGCCTCATTTCCCTCCTCCGCTCCGACAAGCCCGACGTCAAGGCCCGCCTCCAGCTGGTCAAGGACGGCAAGGCCCTCCTCGTCGAAGTCGTGAAGGTCAGCGACAAGAACGAGATCGTCGCTAACATCATTCCTAACCAGGAAAAGGCCCCCAAGCTCGCCGCTGGCGACGAAGTGGCCTGTGGCGTCCTCGCGGCCGCTGCCCAGTAATTAGCCGGGGAGAGACAGCCCCGTGACAGAAGGACCCGCCCGCCCCCGCTGGCGGGTCTTTTGTTTGGGGCCTAACCCTCGGAAACGTCTTAAAACAGGGGTTTTTCGGCTCTGCCGTTGACCCTGCGAAATGGCACACCTATTGCTCATTTTTCGATTAACGCCCATGCCTTGCGCCCGCTCCACCGCCCGCCCCGGGAATGTTTCCCGCCGGGTCCTCAGCCTGCTGGGCGGGGTGATCTTATTCATCGTCTTGGCCGCGGCGTTGGCGGTTTGGTCCGTGGGTCGGTTCGCCCCTAGCCTCTTGGACTCGACCTTGGCTTCTAAGTCGGGCGCTCACCTCGCGGTCGAAACCAACGACACCAACTTGTTCGCCGGCCGGGTCTCCTTCGCCGATTTCACCGTCACCAACCCCAGCCGCTGGACGGATGCCCGCTTCCTCAAGGGGAAGCGCTTGTTGGTCGACCTCGACCCCGCCACCTTCACGGGCTCCGGCCGCCGCATCGTCCACTCCCTGGAGCTCGACCTCGATGAGCTCACGCTGGTCGGCAAGGAAGACTACCTGAAGGACAACAACGCGCAGGACATCTTCCGCGGGCTGAAGGGCGCGGACGTCGCCCCGCCCGTCGCCGGCCAACCGCCCGTCGACGAGCCGCGCACGCCGTTCCTCATCGAAAAACTGCGCCTGCGGGTCGGCCGCATCACCGTCATCGCCGCCGATGGCACGCCCCAGCGCCGCGTCGTCATCGACCGTCAGTTCGACCTGGTTTTCGAGGCCCAGAACATCACCGACGCCAACCTCGAGCAGACGCTCACCGGCCCCCTCGGCAAGCAGGTCGTCGCCCAGACGCCGTCGGCCGGCGCGGGCCTGCTGTTCGACCTGACCAAGGACAAGATCCGCACGTCCATCACCGAAAAACTTCTGCACGACAAATAATTCCATGACCGATACTCCTGCTCCCGAACCCGCCCAGCCCGACGCCGCCACGCGCATCGCCGAACTCGAAGGCGAAGTGGCGCGCTTGCGCGACACGGTCCTGCGCGGCCAAGCCGACCAGCAGAACCAGCAGCGTCGCCACCAGCGCGACCGCGAGGACCTGCGCAAGTTCGCGACCACGGCGCTGCTCGAGGAGCTCTTGCCGAGCCTCGACGCGCTGGCGCTCGGCCTCGCCGCAGCCCAAGGTCAGACCGAAGGCCGCGCGGTCGCGGAAGGCTTCCGCATGGCGATCACGCAGCTCCGCGCGACTTTGGCCCAACAGGGCCTCGCCGAACTGAACCCGCTGGGCCAGCCGTTCAACCCGAGCCACCACGAAGCGGTTTCCCAGGAGGCCAGCGACACCGTGCCCGAGGGCTCCGTGACGCGCGTCGCCCGCCCCGGTTGGTCGCTGCATGAACGCGTGCTCCGCCCGGCCGCGGTCTTCGTCTCCACCGGTCCGGCCACCAAGTAAGTTTTGCCGCGATGAAAGAGGACTATTACGCGCTGCTGGGAGTTTCCAAGGACGCTTCGGCGGACGAGCTCAATCCCGGCGACAAGGCCGCGGAGGAGAAGTTCAAGCAGATCTCGCGCGTGTACGAGGTGCTGTCGGACGAACAGAAGCGCAAGCTTTACGACCAGCACGGAGAGGCCGCCTTCGAACAAGGCGGCCCTGGTGGTCCGGGCGGCGGCCAACGCACCTACCGCGGCGCCGACCCGATGGACATCTTCAACCAGATGTTCGGCGGTGGCGGCGGCGGCGGTGGCTTCGGCGACATGTTCGGCGGCGGCGGTCAGTCCAGCGAGACCTCCGGCGAAGACCTGCGCTATGAGATCGCCCTGACGCTCGAAGAGGCCGCGACCGGCATCAGCCGCAAGGCGACCTACCGGAAGCACAAGGCTTGCGAAAAGTGCACCGGCAGCGGCGCCGAGCCCGGCTCCAAGAAGAGCCGTTGCCCGACCTGCGGCGGCCAAGGTCACGTCGTCCGTTCCAATGGCTTCTTCCAGATGCGCCAAGTCTGCCCGTCCTGCGGCGGCCAAGGCGAACGCATCGAGAAGCCTTGCCGCGCTTGCGCCGGCGAAGGCCGCATCGTCGGCGATCACTCCGTCGACCTGCGCATCCCGCCGGGCGTCGACACGGGCACGCGCCTCCGCTCCAGCGGCAATGGGTCCGCGGGCCGCCGCAACGGCGGCGCCGGCGACCTCTACGTCGAGATCACCGTCAAGGAACATGAGCTGTTCGAACGCGACGGCGACGACCTCGCCTGCGCGGTCCCCGTGAAGTTCTCCATCGCCGCCCTCGGTGGTCCCATCGAGGTGCCCAAGCTCAAGGGGAAGACGATCCTCAAGATCCCCGCCGGCACCCAAGGCGGCACGACCTTCCGCCTCAAGGGCGAGGGCATGCCCAAGCTCCGCGGTGGCTCCAGCGGCGACCTCTTGGTCCGCGTCGACATCGACGTGCCCAAGAAGCTGACCGACGCCCAACGCGCCGCGCTCCAGGCTTACGCCGATGCCTCCAATGACGGCGCCGCTCCGGTGGCCGATTCCTGGAAGCATAAGTTCCGGAAGTTCTTCTCCTGACCTTGCGGTCGGGCGTCCGCGACCCTACGTTGCCGCCGATGCCACGCGACCCTGGCCAGACCGATCGACTCATCCGCCGCCTCCGGTGGGATGAGCTCGATCCGGCTTGGCTGCGCCGCTTGGCCGAGATGGCCCGCGATGAGGACGTCGCCGGCGCCGGGTTGCGTCAGTCTCCGGCGCGCCCGGGCGACCCGTCGGCGGCCTTGCTCGTCGGCTCCGCCCGCCGTGCGCACGCCCGCTTGGTCTCGCGCGGCGATTATGTCTTGGCCGGCCTCGGTCTGCTCGAGCCGATCCTCGCCGTCTACGGCGGCGCTTGCCAAGTCCGCCCGCTCGTCGCCGATGGCGCGGCCTTGACGCGAGGCACCGTCGTGGCGGAGCTGACCGGCTCGGCCAGCGAACTGCTGACGGCCGAACGGACGCTCCTGAATTTCCTGCAGCGCTTGACCGGCGTCGCCACGCAGACCCGCACGCACGTCCGCGCGCTCGGTTCCTCGCCGACGCGCTTGCTCGATACCCGCAAGACGACGCCGGGCTTCCGCATGCTCGAGAAATACGCGGTCGG
>JBEGRN010000116.1:0-5481 GCA_041180425.1 Verrucomicrobiota bacterium | reverse complement strand
TTCACCTACAAGTACCAGGGGCTTGACCAGAAACTCGTCGGGGTGCTGCCGACGAAGGTCGTGAAGGCGCTGATCAAATAAAGGCAGGGGCATCACCACGTGCTGTCCTTCCTCCGTCTCGAGCCACCCATACGTCACCGCCTTTCATCCCCATGAACGCATTCCCTCGTCTCAACTGGCTCCTGCTCCTCTGCACCCTGCCCCTCGCGGCCGCCGAGCCGGCGGCGCCGGCATCGTCCGCGCCGTCCGACACGGCTTGGTTGCAGGCCAAGGGCACCCTGCTCTTCCACGACGCCTTTGAGCGCGAGGAGACGGGCAACGGGCTCAAGGGCATCGGCAACGGCTGGGAAAGCGCCACGGCTGACCGCGTCCCGCAGATCAAGCAGGCCGACCTCGACGGCGGCATCCTGAAAATCGCCAGCGCCACCAAGGAGGCCGGCCACGCCGCGCACATCCACCATGACGCCGGGTTCGCCGACGGCGGCGCGGTCATCCGCTTCAAGTTCCCGGGCCTCAACAAAGGCGAGGGCCTCCAGTTGGGCTTCGTCGACCGCGAGGTGAAGGACATCCACGCCGGCCACCTGTGCTACGCGATCCTGTCGCAGTCCAATGTGACGTTGATCGACCACAAGACGGGCGTGATGAACCTGGCCATCCGCAAGCAGCGCGAGGAAGCGACCGCCAAGAAGACGAAGCTCCCGCCCGAATTGGAAGCCTTGCTGAAGACCAAGCAGGCCGTGTTCCCGCTCAAGGCCGATACCGAATGGCACGAACTGACGTTGGTCACCGAAGGTGACGAACTGCGCTGCTCGCTCGACGGCAAGGTCGTGGCACGCCACCGCTCGGAAGGTTTCGCCCACCCGATGAAGCGTTGGTTCAGCTTCCTGGTCGGCTCGACGGTCTGGATCGACGACGTGAAGGTCTACAAGGTCAAATGACCATGCCGCGCCTCCTCCTTGCGTTCGGCCTGCTGCAACTAGTCACCATACTGAGCGCCGCGGAAGCGGACGTCATCGTGTATGGCGCGACGCCCGGCGGGTTCTGCGCCGCCCTCGCGGCCTCCCGGGAAGGCACCAAGGTCATCCTGCTGGAACCGACCAAGCATGTCGGCGGCCTGAGCACCGGCGGCCTCAGCCACTGCGACTCCAACCAGATGCGGCGTGAGACTTTGACGGGCTTGTTCGAGGAATGGCATCGTCGCATCGTCCAAGACTACGTCGACCGCGGTCAGCCCGCACCCTACGACGCGATGGACAAGACGCCCGGCGTCCGCTGGACCTTTGAGCCGAAGGTGGCCATGCGCGTCACCCATGCCATGCTCAAGGAAGCAGGCGTCGCCGTCGTCACGGACTGCCAGCTGATCGCCGCCGACATGGCCGGGAGCAAGATCGTCCGCCTACGGACATCCCAGGGCTCGTTTGCGGCCAAAACCTACATCGACGGCACCTACGAGGGCGACCTGATGGCGGCCGCCGGCGTCGCCTGGACCATCGGTCGCGAAGGTCGCGCCGAATACGGCGAGTCGCTGGCGGGCAAGCGTTACCCTAAGCCGCGGATGGCCATCGAGGGCTTCGACGCCCAAGGCCAACCGCTTCCTCTGGTCACCGGCGTCGACGCTGGCGCCGAAGAAGCCGGCGACCGCCACGTGATGACGTATAGTTTCCGTCTCTGCTTCACAAGGGATCCCGCCAACTTCGTGCCGATTCCAGCGCCCGTGAAATACGACCCATCCAAATTCGAACTCGCGCGCCGGGCCCTCCAGGCCGGCGTCAAGGGCATCGGCTTCGACCTCTACCCGCTCCCGGGCAACAAACTCGACGGCAACAATTCCATCCATGGCCAGGTTTCGCTTGGACTCGTGGGCGGGAGCAATACCTGGCATCTCGCCGATCCGGCCGAACGCGCCCGCCTCTGGGAGGCCCATAAACAGTACACCCTGGAGTTCCTGCACTTCCTGCGCACAGACCCCGCCGTGCCCGAAAAAGTGAGGTCGCAATACGCCTCGCTCGGCTTCTGCAAGGACGAGTTTGCCTCCACCGGGCACTTCCCTCCCGCACTCTATGTCCGGGAATCACGTCGGCTCCAAGGGCTCTATGTCCTGACGCAGAAGGATATCCTCGAAGCACCAAGCAAGGACGACCCCATCGCGGTCTCTTCCTTCCCCATCGATTCGCATGACTGCCAACGCGTGGCCCTCCGCGACGGCGGGGTCGTCAACGAAGGGACCATCTTACCGGTGCGCGTCCCCGGCAGCGGCGTCGGTTACGCCTATCAAGTCCCCTATCGCGCCATCCTCCCCCGAGTAGAACAATGCGGCAACCTGCTCGTCCCGGTCGCCCTCGGGAGCACGCACGTCGCCATGTGCTCCCTGCGCATCGAGGGTGCGTGGATGGCCATCGGCCAAGGCGCCGGCGTCGCCGCCGCCCTCGCAGCCCAGCGCGGCATCAAGGTGCAAGACCTGCCTTACGCCGACCTCCGTGCCCGCCTGCTGGCCCAAGGCCAGACGCTGCAGCTGCCACCGCCTCCCACCACGAAGGCCGCCACGCCGAAAGCAGCCGAGAAGCCACCGGCCACCTCCCCGGCAGGGCTGATCCTCGACGACCAAACCGCTGAGCTCGAAGGCGACTGGATTCACTCGACGAACTTCAAGCCCTACGTCGGCAAAGGCTATGTCCACGACGAGAAGCGCTCCGATGGGAAATGCCGAGCCACCTTCCGCTTCAAGGTTCCGAAGGAGGACGACTACGAGTTGAGCATGGCCTATTCGGCTCATGCCACGCGCACCACCAAGCTGCCCATCGCACTCGCAGGGGGCGGGGTCGAACATCGCCTGACGGTCGACCAGACCCAACCGCTACCTCCCGGCGAGGCCTTCCGCCCGCTTGGCCATTTCAAGCTCCGCCCTGGCGTGGTCTACACGCTGACGCTCTCCAACGAGGGCACCGGCGGCTTCGTGATTCTTGACGCGTTTCAATTGCGCCCCACGGGCCCGTCGAACCCCCAACCACGCTAACGGCCTTCCGTCACTGCTTCGCCGGCGGCAAATAACGCGCGAGGTCGCGCATGGCGACGACCTTGCAGCCGGAGGCCTTGAGCGCCTGCATGTAGGCCTCGAACTTCACGGGCTCGGTGTTGACCCACGGGTGCCGGACGTCGGGCACGCCGTGGAAGGTCAGGACGGCGACCTTGCCGTCGCGGGCTTGCGCGATGGCGGCCTTGAACTGCTCGAGGGTGCTGTCGGGTTTGCTGTCGAAGGCCTGCGGCAAGGCCAACGGGTCGTCCTTGGCGAGGTCGAAGGCACGGGCCCCACCGGCACGCGCCAAGAGATAGCCGCGCTCACGAAGCACCGCGATGCCGGCCGCGCTGACGGCGTAGCCGGGATAGGAGAAGGTCGTCGGACGGGGAAGGCCGTGCTCGGCGCAGCGTTTCTCGATGTGCTCGAGGTCGGCGGCGATCTCCGCCGGCTTCTGGCTCGGCAGGCCCTTGTGCGCCTTGGTGTGATTGCCGATCTCAAAGCCGTCGGCGTGCAGCTGCTTGATCTGCTCCCAGGTGAGGTAGTGCTGCTTGTCCTGCAGGAACTCAAAGCCCTCGGTGATGTAGAACGTCGCGCCAAAGCCGTGCTTCTTGAGGAGCGGCGCCACGAAGGTCGCATGGCTGGCCACGGAATCGTCGAAGGTCAGGACGACCAAGCCATCGGGGACTTTCGCTGGGCCCGCCGGGGCGGAGGCGCAGCCGGCGAGGCCGAACAGTCCGAGAAGAAGGCACAGGGGCCAGGCGAGGAGGCGCGGCATAGGGGTACAGGAGTCCTAAGGCACGGCCCAGAGGCCGTCCAGCCGGATAGGCGGGCGGATTGGATTTGCAGAACGTCCGAGGGAACCAATCCTCGTCCAGCCCCCTCTCCCCTTCATGCGACTGCGTCCCGCATTCCTGGCCTTGCTCGGCCTGCCCTTGGTCCACGCCGCCGAGCCCGTCAGCTTCAGCCGCCAGATCCGCCCCATCCTCTCCGAGAACTGCATCGCCTGCCACGGACCCGACGAGAAGGCGCGCAAGGCCAAGCTGCGCCTCGACGACGAGGCCTCCGCGAAGGCCGACCGGAAAGGCGACATCGCGATCGTGCCCGGCAAGCCCGAGCTGAGCTCGCTCATCCAGCGCATCGAATCGAAGGACCCCGACGAGGTCATGCCGCCGCCGAAGCAGCATAAGACGATTTCCCCCGAACAGCTGGCCCTGCTCAAGACCTGGATCGCCCAAGGCGCGCCGTGGGGCAAGCACTGGTCCTACGAACCCGTGACCGCGGTCCCGGTCCCCGCGAACGGCGAGGCCAACCCGATCGACGCGTTCCTGCTCGAGCGCCTGCGTCAGGAGAAGCTCGGCTTCTCCGCCCGCGCCGACCAAACCCTGCTCATCCGCCGCACGGCCCTCGACCTCACCGGCCTGCCGCCGACGCCCGCCGAGCTGACGCGTTTCGCGCGCGCGCCGCAGGGCGAGATCGTCGACCACTACCTCGCGCAACCGACCTTCGGCGAGCACTGGGCCCGCGGCTGGCTCGACCTCGCGCGCTACGCCGACAGCGCCGGCTACCCGAGCGACCCGGGCCGCAGCATCTGGCCTTACCGCGACTGGGTCATCCGCGCGCTCAACGCCAACCAACCCTACGACCGCTTCACCATCGAGCAGCTCGCAGGCGACCTGCTGCCGAACCCGACCCAGGACCAGCTGATCGCCACGGCGTTCCACCGCAACACGATGACGCAGAACGAGGGCGGCACCAGCGACGAGGAGTTCCGCGTCGCGGCCGTGATCGACCGCGTCAACACGACCTACGCGGTCTGGATGGGCACGACGATGGCCTGCGCGCAGTGCCACACGCACAAGTACGACCCGATCACGCAGACCGAATACTTCCGCTCCTACGCCATCCTCAACCAGTCGGCAGATTCCGACAAGGGCGACGAGCGCCCGACGATGGAGGTCATCGCACCGGAACAGAAGGCGGTCCGCGACGGGCTCCAACGGAAACTGACCGAGGCCGAAGCCTTGCTGGCGAAGGTAGACCCGGCGTGGCTCGCGGGCTTCGACGCTTGGCTCGCGACCAAGGCCAACATCGCCGAGAAGAAGGTCGCCGCGGCCTTCGCGCTGCCGAAGGAAAAGCGCACGGCGGCGCAGCTCAAGCTGCTGCAGGATCATTATGTCCGCAACGTTGCCCCCGAGACCAAGGCGCCGCGCGAACAGGTCGCCCAACTGAAGAAGCAGCTGGCGGAGATCAAGGCCCCGACTGTCCCCGTGATGCAGGAACTCACCGGCGCCCAGCGTCGCAAGAGCTTCGTGCAGCTGCGCGGCAACTGGCAGGCTCTGGGTGATGAGGTCACGCCCGGCGTGCCCGCCGCTTGGCATCCCTTGCCCGAGAAGGCTCCGGCAGACCGCCTCGCCCTCGCCCAATGGCTCGTCAGCCCCCGCAACCCATTGACCGCCCGCGTGCAG
>JBEGRN010000115.1:0-5482 GCA_041180425.1 Verrucomicrobiota bacterium | reverse complement strand
GCGGCTCGAAGCCGAAGTCGCCGTTCCGCGCCGCGCGCCCGGACTCTGGGAAGCGCCCGGCTTTGACCAACCCCTCTATGTCCGGGGCGACCACCGCAAGCCCGCCGCACCAACCGCACGACGCTTCTTGGAAATCCTAGACGCGCAACCATTCCTCACCGCCGGCAGCGGACGTCTGGAACTGGCCGCGAAGCTGACCGCCGCGGACAACCCCCTGACGGCTCGGGTCATGGTCAATCGGCTTTGGCACCACACCTTCGGCCGCGGCCTGGTCGGGACGGTCGATAACTTCGGACGGCTGGGCGACACCCCGACACACCCGGAGCTGCTCGACTACCTCGCCCACCGTTTCGTCGCAGAACGCTGGTCGGTGAAGGCCATGCTGCGCGAGCTACTGCTGACGGAGGCCTTCCGCCGCTCCAGCGCGCCGACGCCCGATGCCGCCGCCCGCGATGGCGCCAACGACCTCCTCTCGCACATGCGGGTCCGCAGGCTCGAAGGCGAAGCGCTCCGCGACACCTGCCTCGCCTTGGCCGGCCGGCTGGAGCAGCGCATGTATGGCCCAGGCGATAACGCGCTGGCTCCCCCTGGTGACCAGACGCGCCGCAGCGTCTACCTGCTGATCCGACGCAACGCGCTCAACCCGCTCGTCACGGCCTTCGACGGCCCCAAGCCCTTCACCACCGTCGGCCGGCGCGACAGCACCAACGTCCCGGCCCAGTCGTTGACGCTCCTCAACGACCCGTTCGTCCGCGAGACCGCCCGCCGCTGGTCGGCGCAACTCGACCCGGCCGCCACCGACCTGGCCAAGATCGACATCCTGTTCCTGCAGGCGCTCGGCCGGAAGCCCTACCCTGCGGAGCAAGCGGCGGCGCTCCGCTACGTGTCCGAACTGAAGGCGACCGCGCCCAACCAAGCCTGGGCGGACTTCGCGCAGTCCGTCCTCAACCTCAAGGAGTTCCTCTACGTCAAATAACATGCACCCGCTATCGCGCCGCGAACTCCTCCGCCGTTGCTCGCTCGGTTTCGGCGGCATCGCGCTGTCCAGCCTGCTCTCGTCGCCGGCCTTCGGCGCCAGTCCGACCGACACCCGTTCCGGCCCTCGCGCCAAGGCAAAGAACGTCATCTTCTGCTACATGTCCGGCGGCGTCTCGCATGTGGACTCCTTCGACCCCAAGCCGGCGCTCACGCGGCTCCACGGACAGCCGATGCCCGTGCCTATCCAGCGCACGGTCTTTAACGATAACGGCAAAGTCATGGGCAGTCCCTGGCAGGCCCGTCGCTACGGTCAGTCGGGCCTCGAGATGACCAACCTGTTTCCGCGGATCGCCGGTTGCGCCGACGACCTCACCATCGTCCGCTCCATGACGAGCAAGGTCAGCGAACATGCCCAAGGGAATTACTTCTTCCACACCGGGTTCCCCTTCATGGGCCACCCCAGCGCAGGCGCTTGGCTGACCTACGGGCTTGGCTCGGAGAACCAGAACCTGCCGGGCTTCGTCGTCCTGCAGAGCGGCAGCGCCGTCGTGCCGCATGGCGGGGTCGGCCTCTACAGCAACGGCTACCTTCCCGGCCAGCATCAGGCCTCGATCCTCAAGGCGGACGGCACGCTAGCCCTAGCCAACATCAAGCCGGGCGAAGCCGACGCGGCCCAACGCCGCCGCCTGGGCTTCATCCAGGAAGTCGACCAAGCCTTCGCCGCCTCCGCCCGCGAACCGCAGGTCGAAGCCGCCATCCGCAACTACGAAACCGCCTACCGCATGCAGGCGGCCGTCCCCGAAGTCTGCGACCTGCACGGCGAGTCCGAGGCGACCAAGGAGATGTATGGCCTGAACTCCCCGGATAAGCTCACCGCCAGCTACGCCCGGCAAGCGTTGCTCGCCCGCCGCCTGGTGGAGCGCGGCGTCCGCTTCGTCGAACTGAGCTGCCTATCCGCGGGCATCGGCGCCGGGAATGGGCCGAACCCCTGGGACCAGCATGGCGCCATCGCCAAAGGCCACGGAGCCATGGCGCACCAGGTCGACCAACCCATCGCCGCCTTACTGAAGGACCTCAAGCAACGCGGCCTTCTCGAGAGCACCATCGTCATCTTCTCCGGCGAGTTCGGGCGCACCCCTTTCTCGCAAGGCAGCGATGGGCGCGACCACAACCCCTACGGCTTCAGCCTCTGGGTGGCCGGCGGCGGCTTCAAGGCCGGCACGGCCTTCGGCGCAACCGACGAACTCGGCTACTACGCGGTCGACCAACCGCTGACCGTCTACGACTTCTGGGCCACCATCCTGCATCAGCTCGGGCTAGACCACGAGAAGCTCACCTACCGCTTTGGGGGACGAGATTTCCGCCTCACGGACGTCCACGGCCACGTGATCAAACCCATCGTGGCCTAAAGGCGCTTAGGCGCCGCCGCGGCGGATCTCGGAGCCTTCGAAGCGGATGGAGACGCGCCAGACCTTCTTCACGCGCGTCAGGATACGGCCGCTGATGGGCTCGACGCTCTCCGGGATCTCGATGCGGTGCAGGTCGACGACGGCGTGGAAGCCGCGCTCGGAGAAGATGTCGATGAACATCGCGATGGCCAAGGAGTCGTCGAACACCGGGGTCTCGGTGTTCACGTGGGCCTGGCCCGAGATGGCGTGCGAACGGATGATAGGCAGGAACTTGTCCTGGATCAGGTCGATGACGCGGCGGAAGGTGACGGCATGGCGCTCGGCGTAGTCGTCGAGGCGACGGACGAGGTCCTGCCGGGCGTGCTGGACGATCTGCGACGACAACGGGATCGGCGAGATCAAGTCATAGGTCTCTTCCGACAGTTCCAGGGAGCTCTGGTACTGGAGTTCCTTGATGATGCGGGCCTGGACTTCGGGCAACGACCCGTGCGCGTTGATGAAGTGATAGTGGAAGATGTCGCGCAGCGACTGCAGCGGCTCGTACGTGCGCTCCTTGAAGACGCGGTAGCGGTTACGGGCGGCTTCGGCGCTGAGGTCGGTCTTGCGGACTTCCGGGGTGGCGGCGCCATCGGCCTTGGCGCGTTCGGCTTGGGCGATGGCCTCGGCGCCACGCTTGAGCTGGCGGCGGACGGACTCGTTTTCGTCGACGAACAGGACGAGGATATGGAAATGCGGCTTAGGGAAGCGCACGCCCTCCGGGGAATGCCGGAATTCCTGGCGAAGCTCGTTCAGGCGCGAGAAGAGGTGCTTCAAGCACTCCACCTGTACCATCGAGCGCGGGAAACCGTCGACGACGGCCCCCGTCTCGAACTGCGGCTCCAGGAGTTTGCGGAAGAGCAGCTCGACGACCTCGCGGTCACCCACGAGCATGCCGGCGTCGATGCGCTTCTTGGCTTCCGGACTGGAGAGCAAGTCGCTGACCACGATGGGTTCGGCGCCATAGTCACGATACTGCAGGATGAACTGCGTATTCGTGCCCTTACCGGCGCCTGGGGCGCCATTCAGCCAGAAGATCTCCCGCGGGAAAGATAGCTTCGCACGGCCGAACTCGCGCTCAAGGGAAGCCCAGACGGAGTCGAAGATGATCTGGGCATCTTTGACTTCTAAGTCGGAGACGGAACTACCGGACGGCCTGGTTTGAGCGTCGCTCATGCGGGGGAAGGGTTAACCTTAAGGCAGCACCCCTGCTCGGCGAGGCGAAAAACAGTCTATTTACCCTCAGAACCCTTCGTTTTGACCTTATCCGTGCCGACCGGAACGACCGGCAAACCAGGTTCAGTCGAACGGTTACGACGGAATTGGTAGCGGTTGATGTCCTGCATGGAAATCTGTTCGACGGACTTTGGCGCCGCCCGGTCGGCCGCCAAGAGCGGGGCCACATTGTAACGGCTGTTAGATTCCGTGGTCAGGCGTTCATCCCAGCCCGCCACATCCGCCGTGCGACGCGCCCAAGGCGACGTCGGTCGCTCCACGGACTTCACCTCGATCAAGTTCTTCTCCTGGGCATTGCCGCGCTCGAAGCTATCGACCAGGTCGACTTCCGCTTTCTTGCGGCCGAAGGTGTCGAACTTCCCACTCCAAGTGTCCATCGTGATCAAGTTCTCGCGCGAATAGGGGCGGTCGCCGCCGAGTTCCGCGGTCTTGGTGTCGTAACGCTTCTCGATGAGGTTCGAGCCTTTCGCCGCGTTCTTAAGCGCGGAATTCACGTCAACGTTCGGGTCGACTTCCTTATTGCCGTTGCTGAACGGATTCTTGCCGCTCATCGAGAAACCATTCAAGCGACGCCCATCGGCGGTGACCATGTCCTGCGGGCCGGCGTTGGTGGCCTCGGGCTTGGCAGTCCCTGCGCCGCTCGTCGTCGGGCCAGGCACTCGGTCGACCGGGCGGGTGCCGCCGATGGTAGTCTTCGGCGCCATCGGGCCATTCGGGTCGATGGGGCGACCTTCGGCATCGTAGCGGATCACTTGGGTGCCTTCGACGCCGCCTTCGGCCGTCACGGTATAGCCCGAAACCTTTGGCTTCTCTGCCGCCGTCGCGAGGCACAACCAGCCCGCCGCGCCAAGGGCGAGGAAAGCGATGGTGGTGGGGCGGGACGGCACGACCCCACGAGATTGAGGGGTTTGCCGCCCGACCTCAACCCTGACTTAGCGGGGAATCGACTGGGATTTGGCCTGCCAAATATGCTTGGCGTAGTCGCCAATCGAGCGGTCGGACGAGAACTTCGCGCAACGCGCCACGTTCCGGATCGCCATGGCGGCCCAGCGGCGGCGGTTCGCAAAAGCCTGTTCCGCCCTGCCCTGCGCTTCCACATAGCTGCGGAAATCGGCCAGGACGAGGTAGGGGTCCCCGCCGGCGACCAAGGAGTCGGCGACCGGCGACAAGGCGCCCGGCTGCTCCGGGGTGAAGGCATCGGAGCGCAGCCAATCCAACAAGGCCGCCAGTTCGGGGTCCGACTGCAGGACGGCCTCCGGCGAGTAGCCGCGGGCGTAGAGTTCGGCGACCTCTTCGACCTGCAGGCCGAAGATGAAGATGTTCTCGTCGCCGACTTCCTCGTGGATCTCCACGTTGGCGCCATCCATCGTGCCGATGGTCACGGCACCGTTGAGCGCGAGCTTCATGTTGCCCGTGCCGGAGGCTTCCTTGCCCGCCGTCGAAATCTGCTCGGAGAGGTCCGCCGCAGGGATGATCTGCTCGGCCAGCGACACGCGGTAATCCGGCAGGAAGACGACCTTCAACAGGCCGCGGACGCGCGGGTCGTTGTTGATCACGCTGCCGATGCGGTTGATCGCATGGATGATGTGCTTGGCCAAGGCGTAGCCTGGCGCGGCCTTCGCGCCGAAGATGCAGACGCGCGGCTGCACGGCAGCCTCAGGGTTGTTGAGGATCTTCCGGTAGAGGTGGAGGATGTGCAGCAGGTTGAGATGCTGGCGCTTGTACTCGTGCAGACGCTTGATCTGGACGTCGAACAAGGCGTCGGGCGAGACCTCGACGCCGACCAGTTCCCGGATACGGGCGGCCAACTTGACTTTGTTGGC
>JBEGRN010000114.1:0-8087 GCA_041180425.1 Verrucomicrobiota bacterium | reverse complement strand
GGGCAGCGGGTTCGTCGGACACCATGCCGGAGATTTCGTCCGTAGCAATGACGCTTGGTTCATCCCTGTCTCGCAACGCGTCGGGCCCGATGGGGCGCTCTACGTCTCCGATTGGACCGACCAGCAAACTTGTCACAACAACAACCAGGAGATCTGGGACCGCGGCAACGGCCGCATCTACCGCGTCAGCTATGGTGCGCCCCAGTCGCGCGCCCGTGACCTGACGGCGCTGAAGAGCCAGGAGCTCCTCACGATTGCCTTGGACGACCCGAACGAGTTCTTCGTGCGCCAAGCCCGCAAGCTCCTCGCCGAACGCGCCGTCGAGATGCGTCATGGCGCTGAGGTCGACTTCGGCACGGCCAGTGCCTTGCTGACCGCCGAGACGACGGTCCGCTCGCTGAAGGCCGAACCCCTGCGCCGCCTCCGTGCCTTGTGGGTGTTGGCCTCCGCCGGCGTCTTCCCGGCCTTCGAGGGCGACCGCGTGCGCGGCAAGATCGACCTCTTGGATGTCGGCACGACCGCGAAGGATGAGCACCTCCGGGCTTGGTTCGTCCGTTTGATGTCGGAGCGCACCCGCCACGTCGGCCCCCGTTTGGCCGAACTGGCTGCGCACGAGGAGTCCCCCGTCGTCCGTCGCGAGCTCGCTTCCGCCTTGGCCCGACTTCCGCTCGCCGAGCGCGCCGCCGTTGCGACGCCCCTGCTGGCCCGCGCCGATGATGCGACGGACCATAACCTCCCGTTGCTGCTGTGGTATGGCATCGAGCCGCTCGTCGGCGCCGACGCCGCGCAAGGCATGGCCTTGGTGCAGGCGTCGAAGATGCCGAAGGTCACCGAATTCATCTATCGTCGTCTCTCTGTCGACGCCGCCGGGCGCGAGCGGCTGCTCGGCATCGCGGCCCAGCAGGCGGACCCGACTTTACGTGAACGCCTGATGGATGGCCTCGTCGCCGGCGTGCGGCAGGGCGGGGCGTTCAAGGCTCCGGCCGACTGGGCCGCGCAAGCCAAGGCCTTGCGCGCGCAGGCTTCGCCGCAGCTGCTGTCCTTGGTCAATGAACTGGATGCCCTCGCGGGCGACGAGTCCAGCCGCGCTTATTTCCGCACCCAGCTGGCCGACGCCAACGCACCCGCCCCGGCCCGCCAGCGCGCGCTGTCCGTCCTCGTGCAGGCTCGTGACCGCGCGGCGGCTCCGGTCCTACAGGCCCGTCTCACCGATGCCTCCGTCTCGGGGCCGCTCCGTCGACTCGTGATCCAGGCCCTCGCCACCTTGGGCGACGACGCCACCGTCCCGGCCTTGCTCGCCGCCTTCAAGTCCTTCACCACCGAAGAACGCTCCGACGCCTTGCCGGCGCTCATCGCCAACCCCCAGGCCGCCATACGCACCCTCGAGGCCATCGCCGCCGGCTCCTTGGATCGAGCGGTGCTTTCGCCGGTGGCGGTGCGGCAACTCAAGTCGATGCAGAACGCCCAGGTGGACGCGCTCATCGCCCGCGTCATCGGCGCCGTGAACGCCACGAAGGCCGACTTCGCGAAGAACAAGGCCAAGTATGTCGACTTGCTAAAGGCGAAGCCCTTGCGCCGCGCCGACCTCGCCGCCGGTAAGGCCCTCTTCCAGCAATCGTGCGGCCTCTGCCACCAGCTCTTCGGCGAAGGCAACCTCGTCGGCCCCAGCCTCACCGGGTCGAACCGCGCGAACCTCGATTACCTCCTGGAGAACGTCCTCGATCCCAATGCGCTCATCGGGAAGGACTATCAGTTGAACGTCTTCAAGCTGAAGAACGGCAACACCGTCAGCGGCCTCGTGCAGTCCGAGACCACCGAGGTCTTCAATACGGTCATGCCCGGTGGCGTGAAACTCGCCGTGGCGAAGGCCGAAGTCGCCTCGCGCGAGGTGCTGGCCGTCTCGTTGATGCCCGAAGGCCTCTTCGACGCGCTGCAGCCGCAGCAGGTCATCGACCTCGTCGCCTACCTCCAGTCGCCCGATGGCAAGACCCCCTTGGCCCCGCGCGTGACCGGCGTCTGGAAGATTGACGGCGCCCTTGAAGGCGAAGCCCTCAAGGTCCTCGGCGTCACCGGCGGCCGGACCTCGGGTCAATCGATGGCTTCCTTTAAGGCCAGCCGCTGGAGCGGCAACGACCACCTCTGGTGGACTGGCGGCAAGCCGGGGGACACGCTGACCTTGGCCCTGCCCATCGCCGAAAAGGGACTCTATCAGCTCACCTTCGTCTGTACCAAAGCCCATGACTACGGCCGCTTCGAGCTGCGCCTCGACGGCAAGCTCCTCACCGACCGCGGCTTGGACCTCTACAACCCGAAGGAAGTCGTTACGACCGGCGAACTCGATGGTGGCCGCCATGAACTCACGGCCGGCGAGCATAAGCTCGAGGTCAAGGTCCTGACTCCTAACCCCGTGGCCACGCCGCTCAACATGTTCGGACTCGACTACCTCAAGGTCGAAAAGAAGTAATCAAGAACCCCTTCCATGAAAGCCCTCGCCCCGTTCATCTTGCTCGCCACGGCCGCCTTCGCCGCGGAAGTGCCCGCCCCGCGCCTCGAGAAACTCGACCCCGCGCTTGATGCCCTCGTCGCGTCCGACGTGAAGATCGAAAAGGTCGGCACCGGCTACGGTTGGGCCGAAGGCCCCGTCTGGTTCAAGGACCGCTTCGTGTTCTCCGACGTGCCCAACAACACCGCCTATGCCTGGAAGCGCGGCGACACGGCGCCCGCGGTCTTCCTGAAGCCGAGCGGCACGGATGCGCCCTCCGACCTCCAGGGCTCCAACGGCCTCGCGGTGGACGGCAAGGGCAACCTGTTGCTCTGCCAGCATGGCGCTCGTCGCGTCGGTCAATTTGTCGGCGACGGCAAGTTCAAGCCCCTCGCCACGGAATTCGACGGCAAGAAGTTCAACAGCCCCAACGACCTCGTTGTCTCCGCGGATGGCTCCGTCTACTTCACCGATCCGCCCTACGGCCTGCCGAAGGGCCAGAAAGCCGAGCAAGCCTTCCATGGCGTCTACAAGCTCGCGACCGACGGTAAGGTCTCGCTGGTAACCAAGGAAGTCCAGTGGCCGAACGGCATCGCCCTTAGCCTGGATCAGAAGACCCTTTACCTCGCGGTCTCGGACAACGCCAAGACCCGCGTCACCGCCTGCACCCTGGATGGCTCTGGGCTCCGCGATGTCTTCGTGGCCCAGCCGCTCAAGAAGTCCGATCGCCCCGGAGGTTGCGACGGCATGAAGGTCGATGAACGGGGCAATCTCTGGACCACCGGTCCCGGCGGCGTCCTCATCCTCTCGCCCGAGGGCAAGCACCTCGGCTCGATCCTGTTCCATCAGCCCACGGCGAACCTCGCTTGGGGTGAAGACGGCAAGACCCTCTTCGTCACCTCCAACCACGATGTTTTCGTCCTGCGTACGCTGGTCAAAGGCCAAGGCTTCTGAAGCCCTTTCCTTCTGCAGACATGAACAAGACCCTCTTCCTCCTGGCGGCCTGCGGCTTGGCCTTCGCGGCCGACCAGCCGACCTACGTGCCTGACTTCACCCCGCAGCCGGGCGTGAAGGCCCTCACGCCCGAACAGGAGCTCGCGACCATCGAACTCCCGAAGGGCTACCGCCTCGAACTCGTGCTCAGCGAACGCGACGGCGTCCGCGAACCGGTCAACGTCACCTTCGACGGCAACGGCCGCATGTATGTCGCCGAGCTCCGCACGTACATGCAGGACATCGACGGCAAGAACGAGCATGACCCCATCAGCGTGGTCTCCCGTCACGAAAGCACGCAGCGCGACGGCCGCTTCGACAAGCACGTCATCTACCGCGACAAGCTCGTCCTGCCGCGCATGGTGCTGCCGCTGGATGACCGCGTCCTCATCAACGAGACCGACACGCAGGACATCTTCATCTACCGCGACACGCAAGGGAAGGGCGTCGCTGACTCCAAGCAGCTCTGGTTCCAAGGCGGACCCAAGAGCGGCAACCTCGAGCACCAGCAGAGCGGCCTGATCTGGGCCTTGGACAACAACCTTTACCAGACCTACAACGCCTACCGCCTGCGCTGGAACGGCGCGCAGCCTCCGCTCAAGGAGACCATCCCGAACGGGGGCGGCCAGTGGGGCCTCGCGCAGGACGACATGGGCAAGATCTGGTGGAGCAACGCCGGCGGCGAGAAGGGCCTCTGGCACTTCCAGACCCCGATCCTTTACGGCGCGTTCGACCTCAAGGGCCAGTTCCCTGAGGACTTCATGCAGGTCTGGCCGCTCATCGGCCTGGCCGACCATCAAGGCGGCCCTGGCCGCACCTTGCCGGACAAGAAGCTCAACCACTTCACTGCTTCGTGCGGTCAGGAAGTCGTCCGCACCGACCGCTACCCGGCGGATTTCCGTGGCGATGTGCTCATCTCCGAGCCCGTCGGCCGCCTCGTGCGTCGCGCCAAGGTCTCCGTCGATGATGGCATCACGCGCATCTCCAATCCCCATGGACACGCGGAGTTCATCCGCTCCTCCGATCCCAACTT
Organism: Verrucomicrobiota bacterium; assembly: GCA_041180425.1. Lineage (GTDB taxonomy): Bacteria > Verrucomicrobiota > Verrucomicrobiia > Opitutales > UBA953 > UBA953. The sequence goes on along the minus strand of JBEGRN010000114.1, from coordinate 3,579 downwards.
CCGCATCGTTAACATGACCGTCGGTCCGGACGGCTGCCTCTACCTCGTGGACATGTACCGCGGCATCATCCAGGAAGGTAACTGGGTCCGCGAAGGCAGCTACCTCCGCAAGGTCGTCGAGCAGTACGCCATGGACAAGGTCTATGGCCACGGCCGCATCTGGCGCCTCGTCCACGACGACTTTAAGCCGGGCCCCCAGCCGCGCATGCTGGAGGAAACCCCGGCGCAGCTCGTTGCCCACCTCAGCAGCCCGATCGGCTGGTGGCGCGACACCGCGCAGAAGCTCCTCGTCGTCAAGGGCGACAAGTCCGTCGTCCCGGCCCTCACCGAGTTGGCCCTCAATGGTAAGGACGCCCTCGGCCGCATCCATGCGCTGTGGACCCTGGAAGGCCTCGGTGCGCTCGACGCCAAGGTCGTGACCGCCTTCCTGTCCGACGCTGATGCTCGTTTGCGGACGCAAGGCCTCCGCGCGGGTGAGACGCTCGTCCGGGCGGGCGACAAGACCCTCATCGCTGAATTCCGTAAGCTCGCCACCGACAAGGACGCCACCGTCGTGCTCCAGCTCCTGATGTCCGCGAAGCTCCTGGGCTCGAATGACGTCAAGGCTTGGCCCGATAGCTCCAAGTTCATCCAGCAGGCCCTCATGGCCAACCCCTCCAAGGGCGTGAAGGAACTCGGCACCGTCGTGCTGACCGGTAACGACTCCGTCGGCGGCAAGGACTACTCCAAGGAGGAGAACGACCAGCTCGCCCGCGGGCAGGCCATCTACCGCGAACTCTGCTTCGCTTGCCATGGTTACGATGGCAAAGGCATGCCCATGGACGGGCCGAAGGCTGGCATGCGTAGCCATCGCGACGCCATCATCCGCGTCCTGCTGAACGGCATGTCGGGTCCGATTGGCGGCAAGACGTACGACGCCCAGATGGTGGCGATGCCGATGAACGACGACAAGTGGATCGCCGACGTCGCTTCTTATGTGCGCAATTCGTTCGGTAACCGTGGCGCCGTCATCTCGGCCGCCGACGTGGCCCGCGTGCGCAAGGAAGTCGCCGCCGTGACCCAGCCTTGGACCACCGAGACCCTGGCCGCGTCCCTGCCGAAGGTCATCCGTCCGGCCGCCGAATGGAAGGTCAGCGCCAGCGATGAACTGGAACTCGCCCAGAAGGGGTGCGATGGCGACATGAAGACCCGCTGGGAAACCAAGGCCAACCAGAAGAAGGGCATGTGGTATCAGGTCGAACTCCCTGAGGCCAAGACCGTCGCCGGCCTGCGCCTCGACGATTCCTCCCGCCCCAGCGCTTCTCCGAAGTCCTACAAAGTCGAAGGCTCGCTCGACGGCAAGAAGTGGGTCGCCCTCGGCAGCACCCGCGGCCTGCCTGGCCTGTCCGAGACCTACTTCGCCAAGGACGCCGCCGTGAAGTTCGTCAAGGTCACCATCGCCGACACCCAGAACAACCAACCTTGGGCCATCCAGGAGTTCCAGCTCCTCGCCCGCTAACCCTTACCTCACCATGAAATCCCTCCTCCTCCTCGCCCTCGCCCCGTTCGCCGCCGTCGCGGCCGACGCCCCCAAGCCGGACGCCCCCAAGGCGGCGCCTGCTGCGCAGAAGCTCCCGGCCATCCCGGCCGAAGCCATCGCCAAGAAGGGCGAACTGCTCTTCTCCGACGACTTCGAAGGGAAGGGCGAAGCCGATAAGCGCTGGGTCAAGGTCGTCCCGACCTTCGCCGTCGCCGAGGGCGTGCTCAAGGGCACCCAGACCCGCGACAAGGCGATCCCGGCCGCCGACGGCAAGCCTGCCGTCACCCCGCACGCCGCGGTGCATGGCCTCGAAGTCCCCACGAAGGACAGCATCATCGAACTCAAGGTCCGTTTCGACGGCGCGACCATGATCGACGTCGAGCTCGACGACCGCAAGTACACCGGCTGCCACTACGGCCACATCTGCCGCGCGCAGCTGCGCTTCAACCCGAAGGACAAGACCTTCGCGGCTGCCATCATCGACGAGAAGGACGGCAATATGCGCAACGACATCTACGAGATGAAGAACGACCCTGCCAAGAAGGCGGAAGTCGCCAAGCTCCTCGTCGGCCGCCAAGCGACCTTCCCGATCAAGCAGCCCCTGGAACAGGGCAAGTGGATCACCCTCGTGGTCGAGACCATCGGCGAAGAAATGCGCATGACCGTCGACGGCACGCCGGTCGCTTACCTGAAGTCGTCGGGCATCGCCCACGCCACGAAGTCGCGCTTTGAATTCGGCGTGGCCGGCAAGGACGGCTGCATCGACGACGTGAAGATCTGGGCGGCAACGCCGGCCAAGTAAGCCAGCCTACACGCACGTGGGCGGTCGCCGGGGTCTACGGGCCTTGGTGGCCGCCCGCTTCGTTTTAAGGCAGCGAGCGGAGCAGGGCCTCGAGTTCGCGGCCGTAGCGCACATACGAGGCGAACCGTTCCTCCGGCGAGGCCTTGGTGCCTTCCCCGAGGTGGACGATGCTGGCCACGTGCGGTTCGATCGAGACGCCCGCGGTGTAGCCGCGGCGAACGAGGTCCGCGAGGATCTCGCGGACCAAGGCATCGCCTTGGCCGGGATAGGTGAAAGTGTTGCTCTTGCCCCCGGCGGGGTTGCGGCGGGCATCCTTGACGTGCACGTAGGCGATGAAGGGCCGCACGGCCTCGTAGAAAGGCAGCGTCGGTAGTCCGTAGGAGACCGTGTTGCCGATGTCGAAGAGGTAGCGGACGTTCGGGTGGGCGACCGCTTCCATGAAGGCGCGGGCGTTATCGGGCGAGGTGCCGCCCCAGCCCTCGCAGTTTTCATGCAGGAGCACGATGTCCGCGTCGGCCGCAAGCTTGGCCATTTCGCGATAACGGCGGATACCTTCGTCGCGCCAAACTTGGTCGGAAGTCCCGGCCTGCATCCAGCCCATCGTGCGGACGAAGCGGGTGCCGGCCTTCTGCATGCGCGGGATGAGCACGCGGAGGTCGGCGAGGTCGACGGCGAAGTCGCCGTTGATCGGGCGGCTCCAGTTGCCGATGGCGGAGGCGAAGCCGCTCACGCGCAGGCCAGCGTCCTGGATAGCCGCTAAGGCGCGGGCAAACTCATCCTCGGTGACCGCCGCACTGGCGAACTGCTTGCCGTGCAGCAGGCGCAGTTCGAGCGCCGACCAGCCGAGCTCGCGGTGGGCGGCGATCTGGCCAGCGATGTCGTCGGCCGCTTCGTCGGCGAGTCCGGAGAGGGGCAGCATGGGTGAGGGGTTAACGCAGGGCGGGAAGCCTGACAAGCCGCATGCGGCTCAGCGGGCGAGCGCCGGATAGCGGGCGCCGACGACTTCCTTGGTTTTCCGTTCGATGGAATAGAGCACGAACCCTTGGCCTGACGTTGCCTGGCTGCGGTCGACGTCGAAAGCCTGGCCCGCGGTCAGGAAGCCTAACGTAGCCTCCCAGCGGGCCTCGCCCCCGGCGGGCGGGAGGTTGAGGGCGTAGAGCTCGCGTGCGTCGTGGCCGCTGACCAGCAAGCGTTCACCATCGATCAGGCAGGCGCCCGAGGAACTTGAACGGGCGAAGCGTTTGAGCAGGGCCGCGGG
>JBEGRN010000113.1:0-5506 GCA_041180425.1 Verrucomicrobiota bacterium | reverse complement strand
TCGTCCTTGATGGTGAAGCGCGAGACGGACTGGCCGTCAAAGCCGACCGGGGAATAGAGGCAGTAGACCCAGCCGTTCTCGGCGAACTTCGGGTCGAGCGCGAAGCTCAGGAAGCCGTTCTCCTGCTGGAGGAAGACCGCGAGCTTGCCGATGACCTTCACCTGCTTGGTCTTGAGGTCGATGGCTTTCAGCAAGCCGCCGTATTCGTTGAAGTAGAGCCGACCGTCGGGCCCGATCTCCGTGGTCATCGGCTGCGGGATGTCGCCGAGCAACTTCTCCACCTTGAAGCGCGCGTCTTCCGGCGCGGCGGGCGCCGCGTGTGCGCCGGGGCCGGTCGCCAGTAAGGCGGCACCGAGAAGGGTAAGCAGGCGGATAGGGGTAGAAGCCATGGTAGGGTGACCTTGGTTGGGCTAGGGGGTTCCCGCAGGGTTGGGAAATGTCGCCCGAGCGCAAGCGGCTAAGGGGCTAGCTGCCTGGCATGGCCGCAAACGGAACGTCCGCCGGAAGGCGGACGTCGTTTGGTCAGATTAGCCCGAGCTGCATCTTCCCGTCTTCGGAGATCATGGTCTGGGTCCACGGCGGGTCCCAGACGATGCTGACTTGGGCGCGGTTGACGCCCGGGACGGAGAGGACGCGGTTGCGGGCGTCTTCGGCGATGACGGGGCCCATGCCGCAACCAGGCGCGGTCAAGGTCATGGCGACTTCGACGCTGTGGCGGTCGGCGGAGCCTTCGATGGGCTCGACCTTGAGGGAATAGACGAGGCCGAGGTCGACGATGTTCACCGGGATCTCGGGGTCGAAGACCTTCTTGAGGCTGTCCCAGACGGCTTCGTCGGAGGGCTTGCCGGTGTGGCCCGGATGCTCGGCGGTGCCGACCGAGCCATAGGCGTCGGTCTTGCCTTCGTTCTCGGTCGCATCCGTCGGCACCTGTTCGCCGAGGGCTTCGGCGTCGGCGCCCTTGATGCGGAACATGCCCGCGTCGCAGACGACGGTGAAGTTGCCGCCGAGGCGGTGCGTGATGGTCACCTTGGTGCCAGCGGGCAGCACGGCGGGTTCGCCGGCCGGGATGACGGTCGCCTGCACGTCGCGCCCTAGGGTGCGGTCGTGCGGGCTGGGGGCGTGGCGTTGGCCGGTGGTGTCTTCGCTCATGATATTAAGCTTGGTGGAATTTGGCGCTCAACATGCCGCGGAGGGCCTCGGCGCCTTCCTCGTCCTCGACCTTGGCGATGACTTCCTCGAGGAAGCCTTGCGCGAGGAGCTCTTGGGCGACTTCGAGCGGGATGCCGCGGGCGCGGAGGTAGAACAGTTCGTTCTCGTCGACCTGACCGGTGGTCGCGCCGTGCGAGCACTTCACGTCGTTGGCTTCGATCTCGAGGCCCGGCAGCGAGTCCGCTTCGGCGTCGGGCGACAGGAGGAGGTTGCGGTTGGTCTGGTAGGCGTCGGTGCGCTGCGCGTCGGGCGCGACCTTGATCAGGCCGGAGAAGATCGTGCGGGCCTTGCCGAGCAGGGCGTTCTTGAAGAGGAGGTCGGACTTCGCCTGGCCGGCCGTATGGATCTGCAGGGTGCGCTGGTCGAACTCCTGTTCGCCGGTGGCGACGCTGATGCCGTAGAGGCGGACGTCGGCGCCTGGGCCGTCGATGCGGACGGTGTTCTCGAGGCGCGCGCGACGGGAACCGACGGCGGCGTTGACCGAGGTGATGAGCGCGTCGCGGCCGCCGCAGGTGTTGTCGACCTGGAAGGACTGCGTGCGGCTGCCCCAGCCTTGCACGGCGAGGCGGGAGACATTGGCGCCCGTGCCGGCGTGGATGTCGCAGGCCGAGATGGCCAAGGCGCGGGCGTCGGGCGTGGCGCCGAGGTGGTAGTCCTGGACGGAGACCACGGCGTGTTCACCGGCGACGATGAGGGCGTGCGGGAAGACCGCGGCGCCGTCGTGGGAGGTCCAGTTCACCGAGACGAACGGTTGGCGGACCTCGACGCCCTTCGGGACGAAGAGGACGTAGCCGGCGCGGAGCCAGGCTTGGTGCAGGGCAAGGAACTTGGCGCCCCCGAGGCCGGCGCCGTGCTTCAGCAGGTGCTCCTGGAGCAGGGCGGGGTGATGGCGAAGCGCGTCGGACAGGGTCTCGAAGCGCACGCCTTGGGCGGTGAGCTCGGGCGAGAGGGCCGGCCGGAGCACGCAGTGGCCGTCGACATGAACGATGAGGGCCGCTGGGCGGGCGACGAAGTGGGAGCGCGCGATGAGCGCGGCGACCAACGCTTCGGTCGGCTCCGGCGCGGGCGCATAGCCGTCGAGCGAGAGCGAGCGGGCGTCGGAGAAGCGCCACTTCTCGTCGTCGCGCGTGGGCATCGGGAGGCGCTGGAAATCGGCCCAGCCTTGGCGGCGGAGGGCGTCGAACCAGGCATGCCCGGCGGTCTGCGCGAGGTCGGCGCTTTGGCGGGCGGCGTCGAGGACGCCGGCGGGTGCGGTCAAGGTGCTCATCTTAGCCGACGGACCCTTCCATCTGGAGTTCGATGAGGCGCTTGAGCTCGACGGAGTATTCCATGGGGAACTCCTTCACGAGGTCGTTGACGAAGCCGTTCACCGCGAGGGACATCGCTTCGCCTTCGGAAAGGCCGCGCTGCATCATGTAGAAGATCTGCTCGGCCGAGACCTTGGAGACGCTGGCCTCGTGCTGGACGGAGTTCTTCTGGCCGCGCACGGAGATCGCCGGGTAGGTGTCGGTGCGGCTGTGCTCGTTGATGAGCAGGGCGTCGCACTCGGTGTTGTTGCGGCAGTTCTTCAGCGTCTTCGGGATGTGCACCAGCCCGCGGTACGTCGAGCGGCCCGCGCCGACGGAGATGGACTTAGCGATGATGTTCGAGGTCGTGTCGTCGGCCGCGTGGATCATCTTCGCGCCGGTGTCCTGGTGCTGGCCGTCGTTGGCCAGGGCGATGGAGAGGACTTCGCCGCGCGCGCCCTTGCCGCGGAGGACGACGCCGGGGTACTTCATGGTGAGGCGGGAGCCGATGTTGCAGTCGATCCAGCGGACTTCGGCGCCTTCTTCGGCCACGCCGCGCTTGGTGACGAGGTTGAAGACGTTGGCCGACCAGTTCTGGACGGTGACGTACTGGATCTTGGCGCCCTTGAGGGCGACGAGTTCGACGACCGCGGAGTGCAGGGTGGCGGTCTCGAACTTGGGGGCGGTGCAGCCTTCCATGTAGGTGACCTCGGAACCTTCGTCCGCGATGATGAGGGTGCGCTCAAACTGGCCGAAGTTCTCGGCGTTGATGCGGAAGTAGGCCTGCAGCGGCTGGGCGACCTTGACGCCCTTCGGGATGTAGATGAACGAGCCGCCGGAGAACACGGCGGAGTTCAGCGCGGCGAACTTGTTGTCGCCGGCGGGGATGACCTTGCCGAACCACTTGCGGAAGATCTCCGGGTGGTCGCGCAGGCCTTCGTTCGGGCCGCAGAAGATGACGCCGAGCTTCTCGAGCTCTTCCTTCATGCGGGAATAGACGGCTTCGGAGTCGAACTGGGCCTCGACGCCGGCCAGGAACTTGCGTTCCGACTCCGGGATGCCGAGGCGTTCGAAGGTCTTCTTCACGTCGTCGGGGACTTCTTCCCACGTGCGCACGGCCTTCTGGCCCTTGGCGAGGTAGTAGCGGATGTCCTCGAACTTGATGTTGTCGAGGTCGGTGGTCGCCCAATGCGTCGGCATCGGGAGGCCGTCGAAGATCTTCAGCGCCTTCTGGCGGAACTCGCGGATCCAGGGCTCCTCGCCCTTGACCTGGGAGATGTAGTCCACCACGCCGGGGTTGAGGCCCACGCCCGCGTCGAAGGCGTAGCTTTCCTCGTACTTGAAGTCGCCCTTGGAGCGGTCGACTTCGATCGCTTCGCGCTGGGCCAGGTTGTCGTCGATTTCGGCCATGGTCTTAGGCCGAAGCGAGTTCGGTCTTCACCCAATCGTAGCCCTTGGCTTCGAGTTCGAGGGCCAGTTCCTTGCCGCCGCTGTGGACGATGCGGCCGTCCCACATGATGTGCACGCGGTCGGGGACGATGTATTCGAGGAGGCGCTGGTAGTGGGTGATGACGAGGAAGCCGGTGTCGGGGCCGCGCATGCGGTTGACGCCTTCGGAGACGATGCGCAGGGCGTCGATGTCGAGGCCGGAGTCGGTCTCGTCGAGGACCGCGTACTTGGGCTTGAGCATCATGAGCTGGAGGATCTCGCAGCGCTTCTTTTCGCCGCCGGAGAAGCCTTCGTTGACGAAGCGGGAGGTGAACTTGCGGTCCATCTTGAGGGCGTCCATCTTCGCGTAGAGCTCGGCGTAGTAGGCCTTGGCGTCGAAGGGCGCGCCCTTGGCCTGACGGGCGACGATGGCGGCGCGGATGAAGTTGGCGATGGTGACGCCGGGGATCTCGCTCGGGTATTGGAAGGCGAGGAAGAGGCCGGCGCGGGCGACGACATCGGGCTCAAGGCCGAGGATCTCCTCGCCGTCGAGCAGCGCCGAGCCCGACTGCACGGTGTAGTCGGGGTGGCCGGCGAGAACCTTGGAGAGGGTGCTCTTGCCGGTGCCGTTCGGGCCCATGATGGCATGGACTTCGCCCTTCGGGACGGTGAGGCAGAAGTCCTTCAGGATCGGGCGTTCGCCGATCGAGGCGTTCAGGTTCTTGATGACCAGGGAGTCAGGCATGGAAGGAAGAGAGGGTTAGTTGGAAGAAGGGCGGGGGGCGTGGTCCTGCGAGCGGCCATGGAAGCTGATTTCGATGGTCTCGGAGTTGAAGCCGGGCGGCAGGATGGAGCGGAGGCTCTGGAGGATCTCCGGCGGGAGTTCGATGTCGTGCACGCGGCCAGTGGCCTCATCGCGGAAATGCGCGTGCGGGGCGAGGTTGGGGCAATAGCGGGTGGATTCGCGCTCGTGGTTGACTTGGCGGACGAGGCCGCAACCGACGAAGGTCTCGAGGCAGTTGTAGACGGTCGCCAAGGACAGGCCGGGCATCGACTCACGGGCTCGTTGGAAGACGTCTTCAACGGTAGGGTGGTCGCGCTTGGCGAGGAGGACGGCAAAGACGATTTCGCGCTGCGGGGTCACCTTTTGACCGCTGGTCGCTAGGGACTCTTGCAGCTTCTCCCGGTCGTGCTCTGATAGCTTTTGAATCATTCTAAGTATCGAATGAGTTGGAATGATTCCAAAGTGCAAGAGATAAGGGGGCTGGTCGGGTATCTGGGCGCGATAATCTAAAGAAACGCTGGAGGGTAAGGAACATTTAACCTACTGATGGTGACAGAGTTAACAATAAAACAGCCATGTTTTACCGTCTTTTAGCCCTCTTGGGCTCCTTTTGCTTGGGGCAGGCTGCTCCACCCGTGCCCGATGTCCTGACGGTGGACAAGGTCTGGTCGGGCCACCCGGTCAATTTCGCCCTGCTCACGGCCCCTCCCTATCAATACGTCGCTTACTACAACGCCGAGCGCCAACTGACGGTGGCCCAGCGTCGGCTCGACCAGGAGAAGTGGGTCTACCAGAAGCT
>JBEGRN010000112.1:0-8219 GCA_041180425.1 Verrucomicrobiota bacterium | reverse complement strand
CAACGTGTCGATCCCGCGCAAGGAATCGAAGCGGGCGATGCGGGCCAAGCCGGCGTCGACGACCGCACGCACCCCGGGAATGGTCAACGAGGTTTCGGCAACATTGGTCGCGACGATGACCTTGCGCCGCGGGCCGGGGCGGACGGCGCGGTCTTGTTCTTCCGGGGGCAGTTCACCGTAGAGCGGGAGGACGTCCACGCCGCCGGATTCGCGCAGGTTACGGACGGCGCCGATGGTGCGCATGATCTCATAGCCGCCAGGCATGAAGACCAAGACGTCGCCTTCCGGCTCCTCCTGGAGGATGCGGCCGACTTGTTCGGCGGCCAGATCCCAGACCGGGCGGGTCGACGTGCGCGCCACCGGGACATACTCAATGTCGACGGGATAGGCCCGGCCATCCGCGGCTAAAGTTTCCGCGTTCCCCATCCAGCGGGCGACGCCTTCCGTATCGAGCGTCGCCGACATCGCGACCAGGAGCAGGTCGGGGCGACCGGACTCCTGAAGTTGGCGGGCCAACGCCAGCGCCACGTCGGAGTGCAGGTTGCGCTCATGGAACTCGTCGAAGACCACCGCGCCGACGCCCTTGAGCTGGGGATCGGACGCCATCTGCCGCAGCAGCAAGGCTTCGGTCACGAACTTGATGCGGGTCTCGGCGGACTCGGCCCGCTCGAAGCGGATCTGGTAGCCGACCTCGCCGCCGAGCCGACAGCCGCGCTCCTGGGCGATGCGTCCCGCCAACAACCGGGCGGCGATACGGCGCGGCTGCAGCACGACGATCTGGCCTTGGACCAAGCCTAGGTCCAAGAGCATCTGCGGAATCCGGGTCGACTTACCGGAGCCCGTCGGGGCGCGCAGCACGATGCGGCGCGTGCGGCCGCAAGCGGCGACCAGCGGCTCCTTCAGGGCATCAATCGGCAACGCTGAGCTCATGCGACGTCCAGAGGGATGAGGCGGGCTTCTGCCTGGCCACCACGAATGGTCACCCGTGCGACCGTCACCGGCAGGTTGAAGCGGCGGGGGCCGGCGCTCCCGGGATTGACGTACAGCACATCCCCGGCCCGTTCGATTTTCGGGACATGGGTATGGCCAGTCACGACGACGTGCGGGCGAAAGCGCATCACCTCCACGGGGAGATGGCCGTGGTGGATGAGGAAGCGCACCCCGCCGACTTCCTGTTGAAAGGTCAGCGGCAAAGCCGGATCCGCATCGCAATTGCCCGCCACCGCATGGCAGGGGGCGACGCTCGCCAGATCCTCCAGCACGGCCTCACTGCAGACATCGCCCGCATGGAAAATCACCGCGCACCCGGCGAGCGCCATCAGGGCCTCCGGGCGCATCTTGCCGTGCGTGTCAGAAATCAGGCCGACCTCGATGTCCATGGCCACGGTTAGAGCGGCTTGCGGAGCTTGCCGGCCGGAATGGGTCGCAAGGCCGTGAACTCGGCGCCCAGCGTGAGGCGTAGTTTCTCGGCGAGCCCTGGGGGCAATGAAGCCACCGCTTCCTCGAAGTCCTTGTCGCCCGGGAATGACGCCTTGCCCACTTCAGCGACGGTCACCGTCGGCAACGCCGGCAACGCGAAGTTAAAGGACTCCGCCTCACGGTTTTCGGCGATGATGGTGTCCTCGTCGAAGGGCAACGGAGGCGGCCCGTCGGTCGGTTCATCGGCCAGATTGGCGACGACTAGCGGCGCGGATACTGGTTGAGGAGCGACCGGCGCAGCAGCGGCGGCCACCGGCAAAGGCATTGGCTCAGGCGCCCGCGGCGCCACGCCCTCCCCCGCTGGTGTGCCCGGCGATGGGTTTATTTTTTTTTGGCCGGGCTCCCGAGGGAGACCGGCTGCGGCAGCGGCGATGTCTTTGATGAGGCTATCGATCGACCTCGACCTACTTTGCTCGATCGCCTTCAGCAGCGTCACTTCGAAATTAGCGCGCGGCGACAGCCCTTGGCGGATGCCCTGCTCGCCGGCCTGCAGGCATTCCAAGAGGCGCACCAACTGCTCGGTGGCCAAACTGCCACCCAGTTGGGCGCTCGTCCCACCCGACTTCACGGAATCCAACACCGCGTGGCGGACGCGGCCTTGCAGGTCGGCCAACACGCGGAGGAGGTCGCGGCCTTCGGCATGGAAGGCGTCGCAGAGGGCCAAGACCGTCTTGCCGTCGCCGGTGGCGATGGCCTTGCCGAGGTCTTGGACCTGTTGGGCGGAAGCCAGTCCGTAGATCGACAGCACGTCGGCCTCGGTGACCTTCTTGCCCGAGAAAGAAATGACCTGGTCGAGGATGGACTGCGAGTCGCGCATCCCGCCGTTGGCGAGGCGGGCGATGGCCGTGAGCGCGTCCTGGTCGGCCGTGACGCCGTCGGCCTTGACGATGCGCGTCAGCTGGGCGGCGATGACCTCCTCCGAGATCGGGTGGAACTCCAGGCGTTGGCAGCGCGACGTGATCGTCGGCAGCACCTTGTCGGCTTCGGTCGTCGCGAGGATGAACTTCACCCAGGGCGGCGGCTCTTCGAGCGTCTTCAGGAGCGCATTGAAGGCTTCCTTGGTGAGCTGGTGGACTTCATCGATGATGAAGACCTTGTAGGGGCAATTGGACGGGGCGAACTGGCACTCCTCGCGGATCTTCTGGGCGTCCTCGAGCTTACGGTTGGAGGCGGCGTCGATCTCGATGACGTCGAGGCAGCTACCGGCTTCGATCGCGAGGCAGACCGGGTCGTCCAAGGCGAAATCGGCCTTCGGGCCACCCGAGCAATTCAAGGCCTTGGCCAGCACGCGGGCCGTGGTCGTCTTGCCCGTGCCGCGCGGCCCGACGAACAGGTATGCGTGGGCCAGCTGCTTGCTCGTCAGGGCGTTCCGCAGCGTCCGCACGATGTGCTCCTGCCCGACGAGTTCGTCGAAGCGGCGGGGGCGCCAGCGGCGCGCGATGACCTGGAAAGCGGGTTCAGCCACGAGCCTGCAAGGAAACGGTGCGCGGCGAAGGTGTCAACGGGGCAAACCTCGGCCTATTCCCATTCGATGGTCGCCGGCGGCTTGGAGGAGACGTCGTAGACCACGCGGTTGATGCCCTTCACCTCGTTGATGATGCGCGTCGAGGCGCGCTGGAGCACGTCGTAAGGCAAGCGCGCCCAGTCGGCGGTCATCGCGTCGGAAGAAGTCACTGCGCGGAGGGCGCAGACGTTATCGTAGGTACGGCCATCGCCCATGACGCCGACGCTGCGGACCGGGAGGAACACGGCGAAGGCCTGCCAGACCTTGGCATACTGCCCCGAGGAACGGAGCTCGCTGATGAAGATGTCGTCGGCCTTGCGGAGCACTTCGAGGCGCTCCTTGGTGATGTCGCCGCAGACGCGGACCGCCAGACCGGGGCCCGGGAACGGGTGGCGCCAGACCATGTCATGCGGCAAGCCGAGGGCTTCGCCGAGGGCGCGGACCTCGTCCTTGAAGAGCTCGCGCAAAGGCTCGAGCAGCTTCAGCTTCATGTGCTTGGGCAAGCCGCCCACGTTGTGGTGGCTCTTGATGGTGGCCGCCGGGCCGCCGTTGGGCGAAAGCGATTCGATGACGTCGGGGTAGAGCGTGCCCTGCGCGAGGAACTCGACCTTCCCCTTCTTCTTGCTCTGGACCTCCTTGATGGAGCGCTCGAAAACCTGGATGAACTCGTGGCCGATGATCTTGCGCTTACGCTCGGGGTCGGTGACGCCCTTGAGCTTGCGGAGGAAGGTCTCGGAAGCGTCGACCACGCGGAGGTCGACCTTGAACTTGCCGCGGAACATCTGTTCGACCTGGGCGCGCTCGTTGAGGCGGAGCAGGCCGTTGTCCACGAAGACGCAGGTCAGCTGCTTGCCGATCGCGCGCTGTATGAGGGCCGCGGCCACGGAGGAATCGACGCCGCCGGACAGGCCGAGGATGACCTGGGCCTTGCCGACCTTCTCGCGGATCTCGCGGACGGCCGTCTCGACGTAGTCGTCCATCTTCCACGTCGGCTTACAACGGCAGATGCGGAAGAGGAAGTTGCGGAGGATGTCGATGCCGCGCTCGGAGTGGGCGACTTCCGGGTGGAACTGGATGCCGTAGAAACGGCGCTTCGGGTCCTCGATGACGGCGCATTCCGAGTTCTCGGTGGAGGCGACGGCCTTGAAGCCGCGCGGCAGGCGCGTGATCTTGTCGCCGTGCGAATTCCAGACGCGCAGCGGCGACTTGAGGCCCTGCAGCAGGTGCGAGCCCTTGCGGAAGGACAGGATGCCGTGGCCGTATTCGCGGTGCGAGCTGCTGGCGACGTTGCCGCCGAGCATCTGGCCCATCAGCTGGACGCCGTAGCAGATGCCGAGGACCGGCAAGCCCATCTCAAAGATGCCGGCGTGCGGGTGCGGCGAACCTTTCGCCTTCACGCTATCGGGACCGCCGGAGAGGATGACCCCGACGACGCCGTCGGCGCGCAAGGTTTCGGGCGAGACGCCGAACGGGTAGATGCGGGAGTGGACGTTGCACTCTCGGACGCGGCGCGCGATGACCTTGGTCAGCTGGGAGCCGAAATCGAGAATAGCGATGGACTGGGGAGCCATAGGGAAAAGTTAGGGGGATTCAGAACTTGAGGCGAACATTGTTCCAGCCGCAGCGAGGGCAGGTGGCCTCCTCCCGGCGGCGAGGCCGGACGAAGGTCAGGGAGCACCGGGTGCAGTAGAAGGCGGAGTTCAGGCGGCGGTGGTCGAACAGCAGGGCATCCCGGCGGTCGTACCAGGCCTGAAGCCCGAACAGCCCCAGCACCACCAGCCCGGCGACGAAGGCCAGGAAGACACTGAGGTCGACGGGCTGAAGCATGGGAGGGGTGGAGAGGGGTTAAAAAGGCGAGACGCGCCGCCAGTGAAGGCGAACGCGTCTCGGATAGGCGCCTACGCCAGGGAGGTTAGGCCTGAGCGGCCGCTTCCTTCTTGGCCTTGGGCTTACGGGCCGTCTTGGCCTTGGGCGTCATGGCCGGAGCCTTGTCGTCCTTGCCCACGAGCTCGATGAGCGCCGTTTCAGCGGCGTCGCCCTTACGGTTGCCGATCTTGTAGATGCGGGTGAAGCCGCCGTTGCGGGCGAGGAACTGCTTGACGCGCTCGGTGAAGAGCAGGTGGCAGGCGTCCTCGTTGCGGATGCGGGAAAGGGCGAGGCGGTAGTAGTGCAGCTTGACGCTCTTGTCGCTGGCCTGCTCGGCCTTCTTCGCGAGGGTGATCAGGCGTTCGGCGAACGGACGCACGGCACGGGCGCGGGAAAGCGTGGTCGTGATGCGGGCGTTGGTGAAGAGCGCGGCCGCGAGGTTCGCGACGAGGGAGCGACGGTGGGCCGTCTTGACCCCCAGGACATTGTGATGAGTGCGGTGACGCATGAGAGGAGGTGAGGATTAGGAGTTAACGCCCTTGTCGAGGCCGAAGTTGCGGTACTTGAGCATCTCCTGCTCGGTCTTCATCGCCAGTTCGCCGACGGTGTTGATGTTGGCGTTGTTGAGGCAGTTGGCGGCGCGGACCGAGAGCTCGATCTCGTTAACCGACATGTTGAGGAGCTTGCGGAGACGGTTGACCTCTTCGGTGACCTCGGACTTGCCGGATTCGAATTCGACCGGCTCGGCGGAGACGGTGTCGAAGACGGCGAGGTGGTGGCGCAGGATGGCGGACGCTTCCTTGAGGGCTTCGTCCGGAGTGATGCGGCCGTCGGTGGAGATCTCGAGGACGAGCTTATCGTAGTCGGTCATCTGGCCGACGCGGGTGCTTTCGACGGCGTACTTGACGACGGTGACCGGGGAGAAGAGGGAGTCGACAGGGATGGAACCGATGGCCTGTTCGGCCTTCTTGTTCTCCTCGGCGGAAGCCCAGCTGCGGCCGACGCTCACTTCCACTTCGGCGAAGAAGCGGCGCTTGCGGTCGAGGGTGCAGATGACGGTGTCCGGGTTGACCAGGGACACCGTGGAGCCCTTGGTTTCGAACTTGATGTCGGAAGCCTTGATGACGCCGGTCTTGTTGACGTCGATCGTGCCCTTGAAGGCCTCGCGCTTGTTCGCTTCCGTGCGGATGCGGACCTTCTTGAGGTTCAGGACGATCTCGGTGACGTCTTCGACGACGCCTTCGATGGGCTGGAACTCATGCTGGACGCCTTCGATGGTGACGGCCGAGATGGCGGCGCCTTCGATGGAGCTCAGGAGCACGCGACGCAGCGAGTTGCCGATCGTGTGGCCGAAGCCCGTCTCAAACGGTTCGGCGGTGTAGCGGGCGAAAGTGCCGGAAGCGGAAGCTTCCTCTTTCTTGAGGCCCTTGGGGAGTTCGAATTTTCCGAGTCGCTTAGACATGGCGTGGGTTCCGTGAGGAGGTGCTGAGGGTTAGCGGCTGTAGAATTCGACGATGATCTGGACGTTGATGTCGCGCGGGAGTTCTTCCTTCGCGGGTTCACGGACCATCTGGCCCTTGAGCTGGTCGGGCAAGGTGACGAGCCAAGCCGGCGCGGCGCGACCCTGGCCTTCTTCGATGGCGCGGGTGGCGAGCTGCTTGGAGGAAGTGCGGTCGCGGATCTCGATCTCGTGGCCCGGGGCCACGGTGAAGCTGGCGACGTCGACCTTGCGGCCGTCGACGCGGACGTGGCCGTGGGAGACGAGCTGGCGGGCGGCGGAGCGGGAGTTGGCGAAGCCGAGGCGGAAGACGACGTTGTCGAGGCGGGTCTCCAGGATGCGGAGGAAGTTGTCGCCGGCGACGCCGCCCTGGCGCTTGGCGCGCTCGAAGGAGAGGCGGAACTGCTTCTCGGTCATGCCGTACATCATGCGAAGCTTCTGCTTCTCATTGAGGCCGACGCCGTATTCGGAGACCTTACGACGGGTGGTCTTGCCGTGGATACCCGGAGGGTACGGACGACGTTCTTCACCCTTGGAGGTGGGGAAAATGTTCTGGCCGAAGCGACGGTTGAGCTTCGTGGTGGGACCGGTGTAACGAGACATAGTAGTATTTTATTAGTAGAGGTGGCGGAGGGAAGGACCCGCCCGGGTTGCCATAACCGGACGGTGATGCGGAAAGCGGTGAGGACTTAGACGCGGCGACGCTTGGGCGGGCGGCAGCCGTTGTGCGGGATCGGCGTGGTGTCGACGATCGAGGTCACGTTGAGGCCGAGGAGCTGGAGCGCGCGGATGGCGCTGTCGCGGCCCATGCCCGGACCCTTGACGCGGACGGAGACGTCCTTGAGGCCGTGGGCCATGGCGAGCTTGGCGGCTTCCTGGCAGACGACCTGCGCGGCGTAGGCGGTGGACTTGCGGGAACCGCGGAACTGGTGGCGACCGGCGCTGCCCCAGGAGATCACGTTGCCGTTGGCGTCGGTGATGGTGACCTTGGTGTTGTTGAAGGTCGCGAGGACGTGGCAGATGCCGACGGTGATGTTCTTCGAGCCCTTGGCGCGACGCACCTTGATCTCGCCGATTTCTTCGCCGAGGAGTTCCTTCGCGGTGATCTCCTTGCGTTCGGTGGTGGCCTCAGGGGCGGCGGCCGCGGCAGCGGTCACGTCCGGCGCGGGGGCGGCGGCAGGGGCGGCAGCCTCAGGCGCGGCGGCCTTGGGCTTGCGTGCCTTGGGGGTCTTGGGGGCTTCTTCGCTCATCGGAAAATAGGTGTAGTGGTTAAATGATTACTTAGCAGGAGCCGCGGCGACGCCGACGGTCTTACGCTTGCCCTTACGGGTACGGGCGTTGGTGCGCGTGCGCTGGCCGCGGACCGGGAGGCCACGGAAGTGGCGGAGGCCGCGGTAGCACTTGATCGCCTGGAGGCGCTTCAAGTTCTGCGCGATGTCGCGACGGAGGTCGCCTTCGCACTTGTAGCCCATGCGGACGATGTACTCGACGATCTTGTTGAGCTGTTCTTCCGACAGGTTCGACGCGCGCATGGCGGGGTCGAAGCCGAGGGCTTCACAGATCTCCGTGGCGCGGCGGGGGCCCTCTACTTTCTTGTTGTTGGGAATGTCTACGCCGAGGATTCGAGGCATGGTGTCCGTGCTGTTTGGAAGGTGGGAAAGAGGTCGGAACTTGAAGGTTCTGGGTGGATTTGGAAGCAAAAAATATACTTTATGGCAGGGTCAGGATTTCAGCCCCTTTTTCGGTCACCAAGACGGTGTGCTCGAAATGGGCGGAAACCTTACCGTCAGCGGTCCGGGCGGTCCAGCCGTCGGCGGCCATGACGATCTTATGGGTGCCTAAATTGACCATCGGCTCGATGGCTAAAGCCAT
>JBEGRN010000111.1:0-5574 GCA_041180425.1 Verrucomicrobiota bacterium | reverse complement strand
TTTCCTTCCGCATTCATGGTCACCGACAAAACCTCTCCTTTCCCCAAGTCCGCCCGCATCTACGTGCCGGGCTCCCGGCCCGACGTGCTCGTGCCGATGCGCGAAATCGCCTTGGCGCCCTCCCGCCGTCCGGACGGCACCTTGACCCCGAACGAGCCCCTCCGGGTCTACGACACGTCCGGCCCGTGGGGCGATACGTCCTTCCACCATGACGTCGAACTGGGCCTGCCGGCCATCCGCTTGCCGTGGATCCTCGAGCGCAACGACGTCGAGGCCGTCGCGGGCCGCGAACTGAAGCCCGAGGACGATGGCTACCTGTCTTGGAAGCATGCCGAGACCGCCCAGCGCGCGACCTCGCGCAACCGCCTGGTCCAGTTCAACCGTGGCGACCGCAAGGTCTATAAGGGCAAGCCCGGCCAGCGGCCGACCCAGCTCGCCTACGCCAAGCAGGGCATCATCACGCCCGAGATGGAGTACATCGCCATCCGCGAGAACCAGCGCGTGCAGGCCGCCCGCCAGGAGCAGGCGCTCCCGCGCCACGCCTTGGGCTTCCAGCATCCGGGCCAATCCTTCGGCGCCGCCATCCCCGAGGAGATCACGCCGGAGTTCGTCCGCTCCGAAGTCGCCCGTGGCCGCGCCATCATCCCCGCCAACATCAACCACCCGGAACTCGAGCCGATGATCATCGGCCGCAACTTCCTGGTGAAGATCAACACCAACATCGGCAATTCCGCGGTCGCTTCCTCCATCGAAGAAGAAGTCGAGAAGATGCGCTGGTCGATCAAGTGGGGCGGCGACACCTTGATGGACTTGTCCACCGGCAAGAACATCCACCAGACCCGTGAGTGGATCCTGCGCAATTGCCCTGTCCCCGTCGGCACCGTGCCGATCTACCAGGCCTTGGAGAAGGTCAACGGCCGCGCCGAAGACCTCACCTGGGAAGTCTTCCGCGACACCCTCATCGAGCAGGCTGAGCAGGGCGTCGACTACTTCACGATCCATGCCGGCGTCCGTCTGGCCTACATCCCCCTGACCGCCCGTCGCGTGACCGGCATCGTCTCCCGTGGCGGCTCGATCCTCGCGAAGTGGTGCTTGGCGCACCATAAGGAGAACTTCCTCTACACCCATTGGGACGACATCTGCGACATCATGGCCGCCTATGACGTCAGCTTCTCGATCGGCGACGGCCTTCGTCCCGGCTCGATCGCCGACGCCAACGACGAGGCCCAGTTCGCCGAACTGAAGACCCAGGGTGAGCTGACCAAGCGCGCGTGGGACCGTGGCGTCCAGGTCATGAACGAAGGCCCGGGCCACGTGCCGATGCACATGATCAAGGAGAACATGGACAAGCAGCTGGAGTGGTGCCACGAGGCGCCGTTCTACACGCTGGGACCGCTCACGACCGATATCGCCCCCGGCTACGACCACATCACCTCCGCCATCGGCGCCGCCATGATCGGTTGGTACGGCACCGCCATGCTCTGTTACGTCACGCCGAAGGAGCACCTCGGCCTGCCGAACAAGAACGACGTCCGCGAAGGCGTCATCGCCTACAAGATCGCCGCGCACGCGGCCGACCTCGCCAAGGGGCACCCCGCGGCACAGCGCCGCGACAACGCCTTGTCCAAGGCCCGCTTCGAGTTCCGCTGGGAAGACCAGTTCGCCTTGGCCCTCGACCCCGAGCGCGCCCAGGAATACCACGACGAGACCTTGCCGCAGGACGCGGCCAAGACCGCGCACTTCTGCTCGATGTGCGGCCCGAACTTCTGCTCGATGCGCATTTCGGACGACATCCGTAAGTTCGCCGACGAACAAGGCGTCTCGGCGGAAGAAGCCCTGCAGCAAGGCATGGCGGAGAAGTCCAAGGAGTTCCGCGAAAAGGGCGGGGAGATTTATCAGTAAGAGCGAGTAGGGGATAGGGGATGGGGGATAGGGGATGGCTCAATGCCATTACGGCTTCCCCCCTTTTTTCCTCCCCTCTGATCTATCCCCCATCCCCGTATTTCCATGTCTCCGGCCAAAAAATCCGCCACCGCGTGGTACGACACCCCGTTGTACTACGACATGGTCTATGCGGACTACACGAAGAAGGAGACTCGGTTCATCGAAGGCATCGTGCAACGGCATGGCCCGAAGGTGGCCGGTCCGCTGCGCGTGCTCGAGCCGGCCTGTGGGTCCGGCCGCCTGCTGGAGTCGCTGGCGCTCCGGGGCCATCAGGTCGCGGGCTTCGACCTGAACCGACATCAAGTCGCCTACGCCAAGCAGCGTCTGCAGGAGAAGGGCCTGACGGCCCGCGTGTGGCGGGACGGCCTGGAAGATTTCACGCTGCCGCAGGGGCAGCCGTACGACGTCGCCCATTGTTTCGTCAGCACGTTCAAGTACGTCCTCACCGAGCGCGGGGCGGTCTCGTCCTTGCGCCGCATGGCGCAGGCCTTGCGCCCAGGCGGTCTTTGTCTGATCGGCATCCATCTGACCGATTACGCCCAGAATCCGCCCGACCATGAACGCTGGGTCGGGCGTCGTCCAGGCATCCGCGTGGTCAGCGATACTTGGTCGGCGCCAGCGGTCCGCTCGCGCCGGACCGAGGCCATGCGCACGCGCATGCGCATCACCCACGACGGTAAGACGTGGGAAGAGGAGACGCATTGGAAGTTCCGCACCTATTCTCCGGCGGAAGTACGGGCGCTCTTGGCCAAGGTGCCCGAGCTCAGGCTCGTCGTCTGCCATGACTTCCATTACGACCTGGAATCGACCCGCCCGCTGAAGGCCGACTACTCGGACGTCATCCTCGTGCTCAAGAAGCGGTAAGCAAAGGGCAGGGAGAGGCCATCTAGACCTTGTCCTTTGGGTTTCAGCCCTCTACAACCTCACCATGTCCTCGCCCCGTCTCTGCTTCGCCCTGCTTTCCGTCTTGGCTTCCTTGGCTTCGGCCCAGGCCGCCATCGACATCATGGAAGTCGATGCCGCGAAGAAGGTCATCACCATCGAGACCAACGCGCGCACCGACGTGGTCCGCTATACCTTGGACGGGCGCGACCCTGATTTTTCGGCGGGCGTCTACCTCGCTCCGATCGAGCTGCCGGAAGGCGGCACCGTGAAGGCGGCGGTCTTCGTCGACCAGAAGCGCGTGGGCGCGGTGGTCAGCAAGTCCCTGCCGGTCAATCCCTCGGACCTTCCGAACTCCGCCGAAGTGCCGGTGACCCAGAACCGCGACCATCGCACCTACGATTGGGTCGAGCGCCACAACGCCATCCTCGAGCTGAACAAGCCTGGCGCTTCCAAGGCGAAGGTCGTCTTCATCGGCGATTCCATCACGCACTTCTGGGCCGGTGAGCCCAAGTCCACCCGTATCGCCGGCGCCTTGACCTGGGAGAAGTACATCGCCCCGCATGCCCCCATCAACCTCGGGTTCGGCTGGGACCGCACCGAAAACGTCCTGTGGCGCCTGCGTCACGGCGAAGTGAAGGGCTTGAGCCCCAAGGCCTACGTCGTCCTCATCGGCACGAACAACCTCACCACCAATACGGTGGCCGAAACCGTCGAAGGCATTGAAGCCGTCTGCGCCGAAATCCGCGTCAAGTCTCCCGGCGCCAAGATCCTGCTCTTGGGCCTGCTCCCGCGCAGCGAGCGCCCGGACGCCATGCGCCAGAAGGCCGCCGAGGTGAATTCGATGCTCGTGACCCGCGCCCCGAAGCTCTGCGACCGCTACATCGACCTTTCGGCTCGCTACATCCAGCCGGACGGCCGGATCACGAAGGCCATCATGTCCGACTTCCTGCATCCGACCGATGCCGGCTACGAGTTCATGGGCAAGGCCATCGACGACACCCTCAAGGCCTGGGGCCTCTAAGGCCTGCCACGGACTTAGCCCTAGGTGGGGCTGGGAGGGGTGTTTCAGGGGGTGAAATTGCCCCTTTTAGGGTCTTTCATTGAGTTATTGACAGGTGAACAAAGTTTCAGAAACATCCGTTCACCATGGAAGCACTCACCAAGAAGCAGCAGGCCATCCTCGACTACATGCGCGAGCATGTCGCCGAACTCTCCTATTGGCCGAGCATCCGCGACATCCAAGCCAAGTTCCGCTTCGCCAGCACGAACGCCGTCTTCGGCCACCTCCAAGCCTTGGAGCGTAAGGGCGTCCTCCAGCGCATCCCTGGCGCCGCCCGCGCCTACAAGATCGCTCCCGAGGTCTGCGCCGACCTGTCCGAGACCGTCATCCGCTACGAAGGCCCCAGCGACGATCAGGTCGTGAGCTTTGAGGAAGTCAGGTTTGAGGGTGCGATTCCGGCCGGCCTGCCCGACTACACGGAATCCTCGGGCGTCCTGTCCACCATGCAGGTGCCGATCTCTCCGGGTTCCCGGCGCCGTCCGCCGGAGTCCTTTGCGCTCCGCGTCCGCGGCGACTCCATGATCGACGCTGAAATCAACGATGGCGACACGGTGATCGTCGAGCCCGGCCATCCGAAGCATGGCGACATTGTCGCGGCCTTGATCGATAATGAGACCACGTTGAAGCGTCTGATCAAGCAAGGCGGGAAGGTCTACCTGAAGGCCGAGAATAAGAATTATCCTGACCTGATCCCGGTGAACGAGCTGGTCATCCAAGGCATCGCCAAGACGGTGATGCGTCGGATCTAAGCGACGTCAGCGCAGCACCTGCACAAGGTCGCTCGGGCGCTCGAGGTGCACGGCATGTCCGCAGCCCTCCAGGACGCTCAAGCGGGCCTTCGGGAGGCGTTCCCCCATGCGTCGGGCGATCTCCGTGAACTTGGGGTCGTGTTCGCCGGTGACGAGGTCGACGGGGCCCGTGAGTTCGGGGAGGCGTTCCCAGACGGACGGTAGGCGGCCGGTGCCGACGTGTTCGAGGCTTAGGGCCAAGCCTTCGGGGTCGTTGGCGTGCCGGCGCGCGAGGATGGGCTCGAGCTGCGTTTTGGGCAGGGCCAGGAGCGTCCGGAAGAAGGGTTGGTTATGCCAATACTTGTAGAAAGCCTGCAGGCCTTGCGCACGCAGGTAGTGGGCCACCGCGGCATCCGCATAGGTCCGTTCGGAACGTTCGGCTTCCGCGGCCAAACCAGGGCTGGCCCCGACCAAGATGAGTTGCCGGAACTTGCCCGGGTTCGCCAAGGCCCAGTGCAGGGCGATCCGGCCGCCCATGGAGTAGCCGAGGAGGGTCACGGGTTCCGGCGCGCCTTGGACGGCTTCATCGAGGATGCGGAGGTGCGCCGCGAGCGTATAGTCCGACGACGCGCGGAGGCTGTGGCGCGACCCATGGCCCGGGAAGTCCGGGGCTCGCAGTTCCACTCCCGTAGGCAAGACGGCGCGGAGCGCGTCGAAGTCGGCGCCTTCACCGGTGAAGCCGTGGCAAGCGAGGAGGAACCCCATCGTCGTTCAGCGTTTCACGCCGAGGGCGCGGTCGGTCCAGCTGAGCGCGCGTTCGAGCGACTCGCGGTTCAGCGAATTGTGGCCGGCGTCGGGGAGCGACAGGAGTTCGACGGTCGCGCCGGCTTTCTTCATCGCGTTGAAGAGGTTGGTGCCCTGCACGGGCGGGACCAGCGTGTCCTTGGCGCCGAAGAC
>JBEGRN010000110.1:0-5624 GCA_041180425.1 Verrucomicrobiota bacterium | reverse complement strand
AGCTGCGTGCGTTCGATCTGCTGACGACGCCAGGCCTGATGCAGGGCGTCGTTGGAAATCCACTCGCTCAGGCGGAAGGGGGCCGGGATCGCCGGGACGGGCAGGGGCACTGCGGCTTCGACGGGCGGCAAGGGTTTGGCCGGGCCAGTGGCCTTGGGCGGCAAGGGGCCAACGGCTAAGCCGCCAGTGAGCGTGCCCCCTGCGGTGGAGGCCGTCGCGGGGGCCTCCGGGGCGACGACTGCAGGGCTGCCTGACGGCGCTTTGGCCGCGGTCGGTTGGTCGGGCAACTGGGCGTTTCCCGTCGCGTTCCGCGCGGCTGCCTTGGGCGAATCGAGGGCCACGCGAGGCAAGGGGAGCGGGGTGGCGTTAGCCTGACGGCGTTCCGGGGCCTCTGTGAGCGCCTTGGGGAGACGTTTGGCCCCGTCTCCCGCTTGGCCGTCGTTAGCCTCCCGTAAGACCACGGTCGGGACATTGAGGCCATCGGTGGGCTTGGGGGTCGTCGGTCGCTTCGGCAACTCGGCCAGGGTGGGCTTGCCCACGGTAGCCGGACCAATCCCGTCCACGATGAGTTCCGGGAGATGCAAAGCCGGCCGCGGGGCTTTGGCTTTGGGTCCTGGCAGATCCACCGCTGCCGCTGGGCTGGAGGGAGAGCGCTGCGCTGACGCAGGTGCCGATGGATCGCCCAAGCCAGGCGCACGGGTGGCCTTCGGCGCCGTCTGGCTAGCCTCAGGGTTGGGTAGGCTCAGCCTGTCCGCGCCCTTGGTGGTCGCGGCCTTGCCGTCCATCGGAGGCAGGGCAGGCGTAGGGCCGCGCTCGGCGGTGGGCTTGTTCGGCCCATCGGTGCGCACGGCCATACCCGAGGGAGCAGGCTTCGCAGGCGAACCGTCGGCTTCGGCTTTGAGCGTCAGAGTCTTGCCCGCCGCCGTGCTGGCGGCGCCCGGTGCGGTGGCGGGCGGCTTCTCGGGCCGGGTGGCCTGCGGCGGTTTCGCCGGGTCGTTCCAGCTTTCGGAAACCGGGTCGGTCGAGCGCTGCATCGGCGCGGTCGGGTTGGTTCCGTCCGTGGTTTTGCCCTTCACGGTCGCTTCGGTCTTCGCCGGTTCGGCCTCGCCGCCCCCAGCGCCGCCCGACCCCTTGCCGCCTTTGTGCGAGGTGAAGGGGAGGTAGGACCAGAAAGCGCTGTCCGTGAGCGTCTCGGTGGCGCAACCGGAGAGGAACACCAGACCCGCGGCGGCGACCAGGAGGTTCAGGGAGCGCCGCGGATTCATGCCTTATTGGGAGAGGATCGACATCGCCGCCATCACCGGCGGACCGGCCTTCGCGTCGAAGCGGGCCGTCATGGTGAACTTCGCGTCGCGGGCGTTGGCGATGTCCTTGAGCACATGGACCTGCTGGGCGCCGGGGGCCTTGTCGTCGCCGAGGGCGCCGCGCATGCGTTCGACCATCGCGTCGTAGTCGATGGTGTCGATGCAGCGGTTGATGAGCTTCCAGCCGAGGTCAGGCGTCTTCGGGGCTTCCACCGCCGCGAGCAGCTTGAGCGGTTCGCGAGGCGAGGTTTCGTTGAAGCGTTCAAACTGGTAGAGGTAGCTGCCGTTGAGGCGCAGCGTGTCGTTGCCTTCGGTGCTCAAGGACAGGAGCAGCTCGAAGTCCAAGGAAGGCTGCAGCTGCTCGTAGCGCTGCTTGGTAGCCGCGCTCATGGGCAGGCGGCGGAAGAAACGGTTGGCGTCAAACCAGAGGGTCAGGGCGCCGGTCTGGGTGCAGGCGTAGGCGGGCAGCTTGTCGCGGGTTTCGGTGCCCTTGACCGGCTTGCGCGCGGGCGGCGTGAGGCATTGGCGGATTTCCTTTTCCACGCAAGGGGCCTGCGGGTTGCCTTCGAACTCAACTAAGATGATGGCGGTCCGGTTCGTCAGACCAAAGGTAAAAAAACCCCCTTCCGGGTCCATGTACCGACCCTCCCCATGTCGGATCATCGAGCGGCTGCGCGTGAGGTGCGAGGTCGGCTTGCCGGTCTCGCCGCGGATGGCGTTGTTCATCTGGTCGGCCACGCGGGAGAGGGCGGCTTCGGCGACGACCGGGTCCTGGACCCGGATGACGAGCCCGCAGATCATCACCGGGCGGTTGGCGTCCGGTGTGGCGACCTTTTGGGTCGGGAACTTGACGAAGGCATAGAGCTCGGAGTGCGGGTCGAGGCCGTTCTTCACGAGTTCGGCGACGGCGGCCGACATGCCTTTGCCGCCGGTGCGCTCCAGCCATTCCGGAAAGGCCTGGTTGGACTTCTGACGGAGCTCGTCGGGCCGAAAGGTCACCACGGCGAAGCTCTCGGCCGGGATGAAGATGGTCGAGTTCGCGTTGGAGCGGGCGTGCGAGTTCGAGCGCTCGGTGATGAAGAACCAAGCGGCGATCAGCGCGATGACGGACGTCAGGATGACCACGATGGTGATCTCGAGGGCCGTCCACGGCGTCTTGCGGTGCACGGGGCCGGCGGAGCCGGCGCCGCCCTGCGCTTCGGCGGCTTCCGCGGCGGCGCGGCGGCGTTGCGTCACGGCCATGTTGAAGGCGACGACGAGGCAGACGGCGAGCGGGTCGAAGACCGCCACGAGGGCCAGCATCAGCCACTTCACGACGTCGTCGGCTTCGGCGTCGAAGGCGCGGGCCACGAAGCGGTAGGAGCCGATGTCAGAGGAGGCGATCTGTTCGCGGAGGCGGTGGACCTCCTCGTTGCGTTGGCGGACGGAGGCGTAGAGCTTTTCGATTTCCGTCTCGGTCAGGGTGACCTTGCCTTGGCCCTGCTCGTTGAGCGCGGCCAGCTTCTTCTCGAGGTCGGCGATCTCCGCGGCCCCCGTCTTGCGGAGGTCCTTCTCTTCGGTGTCGAGGCGGGCGAGCTCCTTGTCGAAGGTCGCGCGGAGGGCGGCGGTCTCCTGGGCGGAGGTGGCGTTGACCTGCGCCTGGTCGGCGCGCATGGCCTTGATGCGGGCGTTGGCGTCGGCGCGGATGCGTTCGATGCGGTTGCTCGTTTCGGTCAGTTTCGCGAGGATTTCGTCGCGTTCCGGCTTCTGCTGCTCGCGCAGTTCCTGGCCCTTCTTGACGTTGTCCTTCTCGAAGAAGAGGTACTGGCTGGTCGTGCCTTGGCTGGTGTAGGCGGCGACGGCCTGGTCGAGGACCTTGAGGCGCTCGTTGAGGCCGGCGACGGTGGATTCCTCGGCGGCCACGTTCTTGGCGATGGCGGCTTCTTCGGCGGCGATGGACTTGGAGATGGCCGCGGACTGGTCGCTGGCGCGCTGGGTCGGGGCCACCATTTCGGCCGCGCGGCGGTCGGCGAGGGCCTTGCGCTGCTCTTGGAGGCGGGCGAGGGACTTGGTCTGGTCTTCGGTCGCCTGGACGAGGCGGGCTTGGGCCTTGGCGAGGTCCTCGCGGCTGGCCGAGTTTACGCGGCTGTTCTTGCCGCGGGCGTCCTCGACCTGCTTGTTGATCTCGACGATTTCCTTCTCCAGGTTGGCGATTTGGCCTTCGTTGACGATGATCTGGGTATGGGTCTTCTCGTAGGCGCGGGCGAGGAAGCCGTAGTTGCCGAGCGAGGTGATGGCGATCAGGACCAGGACGGCGATGGTCAGGTAGAAGCGCATCGCCCCGTTGATGCGGTCCCAGTAGCGGTAGAGGAACGAGGCGGCGACCAGCTTGCCGACCTCCAAGCTCGCGGCCATGACCATGACCGGGATTTCCGACCCCACGAAGAGGAGGCCGAGCCCCCGGACGGAGAAGTAGGCCGAACACCCGGCGATATACAGGGCGGAGGAGACGAGGAGCAGGCGGAAGCCCCAAGTCAGGGACTTAGGCTCTTCGCTGGGCGCGTCGGTTTCTGGGGTGCTCATAGGTGGGTAGATAGGGGTTTCTAGGCAACCCCTCCGCCAATGTCAAAAACGGCTTTCGTCGGGGGGTGGGGCCTCGGGGGCCGTAGGGTGGGGTGGCCCCGGGCGACGTGGGGGTGACCTTGCTCTATTTTTGTTATTTAAACGGCAACCTGAGGCGTCTTCATCTGTCTTACCCGCAACCCCCGCCCCCTTCGCACCCCTTCGCCATGAAAATGCACCGATTCTGCCAAGGCGACCACCCCACCGTGGGCGCCGGCTTCAGCCGCCGCGACTTCCTGCATGTCGGCATGCTCGGGACCATCGGCCTGACGTTGCCGAAGCTCATGCAGCTCCAGGCGCTCGAGATGCCGAAGGTCGAGGGCTTCGCGGCGACCGCCGACGCCGTCATCCACATCTACCTCCCGGGGGGCATGGCCCAGCACGAGTCGTGGGACCCGAAGCCCTTCGCCTCACCCGATTACCGCGGGCCGTACACGCCGATCAAGACGTCCATCCCTGGCGAGTACGTCGGCGAGAAGTTCGTCAACATCGCCAAGATCATGAACAAGCTCACCGTGGTGCGTTCGATGACCCACGGCGAGGCGGCGCATGAACGCGGTACGCACAACATGTTCACGGGCTACCGCCCCAGCCCCGCCATCAAGTTCCCGAGCTTCGGCTCCGTCATCTCGCACGAGCAAGGCGCGCGCAATAACCTGCCGCCCTACGTCGTCGTGCCCTCGCAGACCGTGCCCGAGCAGGGCACGGGCTACATGAGCAGCGCCTATGGTCCCTTCGCGTTGGGCAGCGACCCGGCCGACAAGGCCTTCGCCGTGCGCGACCTGCTCTCGCCGAAGGACATCAACCAGCAGCGCTTCGACCGCCGTCGCAGCCTGCTCGAGACCGTCGACCAGCATTTCCGCGAGACCGAGAAGTCCGACGCCATCGGCGCGATGGACAGCTTCTACCAGGCCGCCTACGGGCTCGTCAGCAGCGCCAAGGCCCGCGAGGCCTTCGACCTGTCCAAGGAATCCGAGAAGATGCGCGACGAGTACGGCCGCAACGCCGCGGGCCAGCGCTTCCTCCTCGCCCGCCGCCTCGTCGAGGCCGGCGTCCGCATGGTCTCCGTCAACTTCGGCGGTTGGGACCACCACTCCAACATCAAGAGCGGCTTCGACGGCCAGGCCCCGCAGTTCGACCAAGCCTTCGCCCGCCTCATCACCGACCTCGCCGATCGCGGCATGCTCAAGCGCACCCTCGTCATGGTGAGCTCCGAGTTCGGCCGCACCCCGCGCGTCAACAGCACCAACGGCCGCGACCACTGGCCGCGCGTCTTCTCCGTCGCCCTCGCGGGCGGTGGCGTCAAGGAAGGCTACATCCACGGCGCGTCCGATGCCCTCGGCGGTGAACCCGACCGCGATGCCGTGGGTCCGGAGGATCTGGCCAAGACCATGTACCGCACGCTCGGCATCAACGCCGAGAAGCGCATCGTCTCCGAAGGCGGCCGCCCCATCGACATCGTCAACGGCGGTCGCATCATGCAGGAGTGGCTCGCCTGAGCGCCCGCTCCGCGGCCCCCCGACCGCCCATGTTGCCCCGTCTCTTCACCGTCCTGCTGCTTCTGACGGCGGGACTGCGCGCCGCTTATCCCGAGTTCAGCGCCTGCAAGCCCAACGGCGGCCAGCGTGGCTCCGAATTCAAGCTCACCGTGACCGGCACGCGCCTCGAGGATTTCGAGACGCTGCTGTTCTATGATCCCGGCTTCAGCGTCAAGAGCGT
>JBEGRN010000109.1:0-5676 GCA_041180425.1 Verrucomicrobiota bacterium | reverse complement strand
GTGTGGGGGAGCATAGAGGGTAAAAGGGTGGGGTGCCCAGGGGTCTCACAGGATTGAACCCGACCCTTGGGGGTGTCGATGGGATTTTATGAGTCTAAAAGAGGCGACAGGTTCCCAGATGAATGGGGGAGTAGGGGATAGCGGATGGGGGATAGGGGATGGGGGATGGGGGATGGGCTGAAAAGATGCCGTGCAAAGGTGCAACGGTGCCAAAGTGCACAGGTGGCAGCGTATGTGCACGGTAGGGACAGCACCACGTGCTGTCCTCGTTGCCTCAAGGTAGGGGCGTGGTTTACCGCGCCCTCCTTGTTTTTTGGAGGTCAAGGCAAAGCCTTGCCCCTACCCAAGGCAATAGGTGCGGTTTCCTTGTCTGTTTACCGGCGAACGGACACAACGCCCGTCTCTTCTGTCGTCTGAAATCTGTACTCCGTCATCGAATAGGACGCGACGCCGTCGCGTCCCTACCTCCCCCATCCATCCTCTACACTCGTCTCTTCCAACACCCGGGCAAATGGTCGTCGTAGACGCCGATGGCTTGGAGGGTGGCGTGCATGATCGAGGGGCCGACGAACTTCATGCCGCGTTTCCGGAGTTCTTTCGAGAGGTGTTCCGCCAAAGGGGAGGTCGTGGCCAGGCGGTCGCGTTTGGCGGGAAAGGCCTTCGCCTGCGCCCAGAGCCAAGCATCGTAGCTGCCGAATTCTTTTTGGATCGCGAGGAAGGCGCGCGCGTTGCCGACGGCGGACTCGAGCTTGCCGCGATGCCGGACGAGCCCGGCGTTCTGCATGAGTGCTTCGATCTTGCGCGCGTCGAAGCGCGCGACCTTGCGGGGGTCGAACTGCGCGAAGGCCCGGCGGTAATGCTCGCGCTTGCGCAGCACGGTCAACCACGAGAGCCCGGCTTGCGCGCCTTCGAGGATGAGTTGTTCGAAGTGCAGGCGGTCATCATGCACCGGCACGCCCCATTCGTCGTCGTGATAGGCGACGTAGAGCGGGTCGTCTCCGCACCAGAAGCAGCGAGCCTTGGCCTTGGCCACGGTCAGCCTTTGGCGGAAAGCCCGCGGAGCCAAGTGACCCAGCCGGCCGGAAGGCCACGCGCCAAGGCGCCGCGCACGATCTTCTCGTGGTAGAGCTTGGAGGGGAGGTGCGGGCCGGTGACGTCGACGACCTTGAAGGCGTCGCACTCCAGCGGGCAATCCTCGACGCCGGCTTCCCAGACGGTGACGGTGACGCGCTTGTAGGGCGTGCCTTCAGCCTCCACGAGGCGCTTCCAGTCATCCAAGGTGAGTTCGTAGACGGCGCCCCAGACGCCCGGCGAATCGGCGTCTTCGAGAATGTCCGCCGAGCCGCCGCCCCACGTGGTGCTCATGTGCGTGAACGCGAGGCGATGCTTCGGTAGGAAGGCCTTGCCGCGGTACTGCTGACCCGGGCAGCGTCGTTCCATCTGAGCGGCGTCAAGGTTGGAGGCGTAGGCGAAATAATACCGGCTCATTAGGAAGGAAGGGGAACTTTGCCCGAAACCGCGTGGGAGGCAAGAGGGATGGAAGCAGAGGGGATAAGTCGGCGGGGGTTGGTAGCCTAGGGGTGGATAGGTAGGGACGCGACGCCGTCGCGCGTCCCTGCCCGAGGCAGTATGGCTCGGACGCTTCCCTGGTGGGTCGAGTCTCCGTCCTCCGTACTCGGTACTCGGTCCTCCGTCTTCGGTACTCTCCTAGGACAGCACGTGGTGCTGTCCCTACCTTTTCCCCTTCGCCAATTAGAACTTCTTCGTCAGGCCAATGTAGACTGAGCGGGGCTGGGCGCCGTAGCCCAAGGCGGCGGGCGGGGCGGTTTCGCCGCCGAGGTTTTCGACGCGCAAGGAAAGGTCGGTCGTGTCATCCCAAGCGTACCGGGCCCAGCCGCGCCAGACCAAGGAGTTCGGGAGCGCCACGCGTTGGTAGCTATCCCAGTCGAAATCCACGCGGCCGTGGAGGAGCGTCACGCCGAGTCCGCAGGTCCAACGTTCGTTCGGTGTGATCTCGGCGCCGGCGGAGAGGGTGAAGGTGGGGCGGCGCAACAGGGACTGTCCGGCGGCGACGACGCCGAGGTAGTCGGTCAAGGCCTTGGTCTGCAGGGAAGTCGCGGCACCGAAGACGCGGACGCCCTTCGCGGGATGGGCTTCGACGCCGAGCTCGAGGCCGCGGGTCCGTGCTTTCGCGATGTTGAAGGTCTTGTAGTTGTCGTTGGGGTCGTAGTCGATGAGGTCCGTGAGGTGGTTCTCGAAGGCGACGAGGGTCCAGGTAGGGCCTTGCAGCGTGGCGCTGGCAAAGCGGAGGCCAGCCTCGAAGGCGCGGTTAGCTTCGGGGCGGAGGACCAGGTTCTGCGAGGTGCCGTAGGCGAGGTCGTTGGCCGAGGGCGCACGGTAGGCCGTGGCGGCCTTGAGGTGCGAAGCGAGCTGGGCGTCGAAGGCGTGCGCCCAGGTGAGTTCGCCGGTCGTCTTGCCCGCGAAGTCGCTGAAGTCGTCGCGGCGGAGGACGGCCTTGAACCGATCGGACGACGTGGGCTTCCAGTCGAGATGGGCCCAGAGCCCGAACGATTCGATGGTGTTCGCCCAGGGCGTCGCGTAGGCCACTTGGTTGAAGGCATTGCGTTCGTAGGTCGCGCCGAGCCCGAACGAAAGGTCGGACCGTGCTTTCCAATCGGCAAAGGCAGTCAATTCATCCGTGGCTAGGCGGTAATCCTGCAGGTCGCCGCCGGTGAAGCTGCGCACATGCGTGCCGCCATGCGACCAGAAGGCCGTGGCCGAAGTGATGGCGTCGACGTAGCGCAGGCCAGGTGACAGCAGCCATCCGTGGTCCTTTTGCCAGTCGACTGAACTGGGAGCGGATTCGGAACCGGGCAGCCCGCCACGTCCGAGGTCCGCCGAGCCGATGAGGTCGGCCGTGAGCTGCGGTGAGAGCCGCCACGCCGATTTCACCAAGG
This sequence comes from Verrucomicrobiota bacterium, assembly GCA_041180425.1. Taxonomy (GTDB): domain Bacteria; phylum Verrucomicrobiota; class Verrucomicrobiia; order Opitutales; family UBA953; genus UBA953. The sequence goes on along the minus strand of JBEGRN010000109.1, from coordinate 2,719 downwards.
CCGTGGAGGCATCGCGGTCGCTGTTGGCGCGCCAGCCATCGTCATGCGCGCTGGTCACGGAAAGCGCCGTGCCTTGCGTGGCGGGTTGGCCCGCGCGCGCGTTGTTCGTCGCCCAAGCATACCCAAGCGAAGCTCGGCCGTAAGAGCCGCCTTCGACGTCGAGGGTGGACCCAGCCTTGGCCGTCAGCGGATCTTGCAGGCGGAGATCGACGACGCCGCCGAGGGAGTTGGCGCCGTAGAGCGAGGACGACGCGCCGCGCATGACCTCGACCGACGACAAGCCGAACAGGCGGTAGCGGCCAAGCTCGTAGGTGCCGGAGAAACCTGCAGGGAGGCGTCGGCCGTCCAGCAGCACGGCCGTGTGGGCGGAGTTGGTGCCGCGGATGAAGAGCGACGACTGCGAGCCTTGGCCGCTTTGTTCGGTGGCGAAGACGCCGGGGGCGGTGCCCAACAGGGAGGTCAGCGAACGGTAGCCAGCCTCATCGGCCTGGGCCACGTCGAGCTTGGTGACGGACGGAGAGGCGGCGCTGGCCGGGGCCGGCTGCCGAGTTTCGACCACGACGGTTTCGGGCAGTTGCACGGCGGCTTGGGCCAGCAAAAGGGCAGGGAGAACCAAAGGCATGCTGGATACATCAGCAGAGGGGCCGTTGGGGCAAGTCCCTTCCTGATGCGAAAGGGCTGGAGAAAGCGTCGGGATGTGTCATACGTCATGGTTAGATGGGCTCCGAAACCGTAAACGAACCTGACCTTGGCGCTGTCCGCCAATTCTCCATTTTCGTGGAGAACAAGGTGGGCCGTCTCCACGAGCTGGTCGAATCCTTGGGGCAAGCCGACGTCCACATCATGGCGCTCTGCCTCGTGGACACGACCGATTCGACGATCATCCGCATCGTCGTCGACTACCCCGAGCGCGCCGAGGAAGTCCTCAACGCCCACCATTTCGCGCACGACGCCGTCCCGGTCGTCGCCATCGAGCTGCAGTCCGAAGCCCAGTTGAAGGACGTCACCGGCATCTTGCTCAAGGCGGAGATCAACATCCATTACGTCTACCCGTTCCTCTTCCGTCCGAACGGCCGCTATGGCCTCGTCGTGCGCACCGAGGCCCAGGAACTCGCCGCTTCCGTCCTGCAACAGCACGGCATCACCGTCCTCGGCCGCAACGATATCGCGCGGTAAAAGGTAGGGACAGCACCACGTGCTGTCCTGCGAGAGGAGAGAGTACGGATGACGGAGTACGGATTGTTGAGTGAGGGTGGGACGCGACGCAGTCGCGCATGTCGTCCATGACGACGTGAGGATAGCCGACCGGGTTGGTTTTCTCCGTCTGCCGGCGAACGGACGCGACGCCGTCGCGTCCCTACCCGCAGCAATATGGGGCGTGACGCTTGATCTCTGTCATCCGTACTCCGTACTCGGTACTCCTCTGGTTCTCTCCTGGTGCTGTCCCTCAGGTCTCGCTGACCTCTCTTACTGAGATATCCTGCCTAAGGGCATGGCGTTGCAGCGGATGCGAATCTCCGCTGACTAACCGCATGATCGTCACCAGCCATCTCCCTGCGCACGCTGTTCTTGCTAAGCGTACGTTTTTACGTACGTTTAGAAGAATGGCTCATGTCTCTGCCACCAAAGCCCGTGCCCAGCTTTATCGGCTCATCGATGCGGCTGCGCACGAACCCATTCACATCACAGGAAAGCGCGGCAACGCCGTGCTGATTTCGGAGGCTGATTGGCGCAGCTTGCAGGAGACCCTCCACCTTTCAGCCATCCCGGGCATGAAGGCGTCGCTCAGGAAAGGCCGCGCGGAACCTCTCGCCCAGTGTAAGCGGAAGTTGCCCTGGTGAGCTGGGAAATCGTCTATACCCGCCAAGCGTGCAAAGACTCTCGTCGGATCGCGCGAGCCGGCTTGCGAGCCAAGGTCGAGGCGCTGGTGGCCGTCTTGTCTCACAATCCCTTTCGGGTGCCGCCGCCTTATGAGAGCTTAGTGGGTGAACTCAAGGGACTCTATTCTCGCCGGATCAACCTCACTCACCGTTTAGTTTACGAGGTGCTTAAGGAGCGTAAAACCGTCAAGGTCCTGCGTCTCTGGACCCATTACGGTGATTGAGGGCGGACGCGACGCCGTCGCGTCCCTACCCGCGGGCGAAGCCCGCGAGGGTTGATGGAATTGTGGCTGCGGAGCCGCTGCCTCTATCGACTCAGGCCTCGATTCAGCCATCTATCCTCGACGCTACCAAAGGCAGCTAGGACAGCACGTGGTGCTGTCCCTACCTCCTACTTCGTCGGCAGCTTGTCGACGTCGACGGAGGGTGGGGTCTTGCTTTCCGGAATCTGGAGGACGACGCCGCGCTTGCCCTTGGGTTCGCCGTAGCCGCCGGTGCTGAGGACGACGCCGTTGCCTTCGACATAGTGGTCGAAGTCGCTGCGGCCGAGTTCGGCGGTGGCGCTGGACTTGGCTTCGCGGAGTTGGATCCACTTGCCTTCGGTATTGCGAATCCAGAGGTTCGCATAGTGGCAGACGCGCTTCTGCTGGCCGGCGGAGCCCGACCAGTCCTCGACGAAGGAGTAGAAGCCGTCGAGTTTGGCCTTGGTGTTCGGACGGCGGAAGGAGGTCAGGAACTTCCACTGGCCACCATCTACGCGCACGTAGGTCGAGAAGATCGCGCCGGTGCCGTCTGGCTTCACGCCCAAAAGGAACGCGTAGGTTTCGTTGTCCTTCCAC
>JBEGRN010000108.1:0-5708 GCA_041180425.1 Verrucomicrobiota bacterium | reverse complement strand
TACGCCGAACGCGCCGCCACCGGCAAACTGGCCGAAGAAGACCCCGTGCCCGCCAAGAAGGGCAAGAAGAACGCCAAATAATTTCACCTTCAATGCACCGCTCCCTCCTCCTCGCCTGCGCGGCCTTCGCCGTCGGCTGCAAACCCCAGGCCAAGATCACTTCCTATGAAGTGAAGTCCGACGCCCCCGCCCCGGCGGCTGCACCCGCCGAAGCACCGGCGGCCCCCGCCGCCCCAGTCGTCGCCCAAGCGCCCGCCGCGCCCAAGGCCGCCGTCGCCATGCCTGCGCCCGCCTCGATGCAAGCGGAAGCCGCCACCTTCGGCCAACCTAAGTGGGCCGAGCTCCCCGCCGGCTGGACGGCTGCACCGCCGAACGCCATGCGCAAGGGCTCGTGGCTCGTCGCCGGTCCTGGCGGCAGCAAAGGCGAAGTCGCCGTCACGGTCTTCCCTGGCAACGTCGGCGGCACCACCGCCAACGTGAACCGCTGGCGCGGCCAGCTTGGGCTCGCCCCGGCCACGGAGGCTGAGGTCACCGCCGCCGCCCAACCCGCCAAGGTCGGCGCCGACGCCGGCCAACTCTTCCGCTTCGACGCAACCGATGGTCAAAAAGCCATGGTCGCCCTCATGGTCCCGAAGAACGGCTCCACGTGGTTCTTCAAGTTCTCGGGCGATCGTGACGCCGTGAACGCACAGTCTGCCGCCTTCCTCAAGTTCCTCGCCGCTTCCCAAATCCCGTGAACGAAACCTTCCTCGCGAAAGCGAAATCCGGCTCCGCCTGGTTCAACTTCCTCGCTTCGCTGAAGTTGACCGTCTGGCTGCTGGTCGTCTCAATGGTGCTGATCTTGCTCGGCACCCTCGAACAGGTCCATTGGGGCGTCTGGCACGTGCAGAAGGAATACTTCAGTTCCTGGTACTGCACCTACCCGCTGAACGCCAAGTTCGGCCAAGGCTTACCGCTCCCGGGTGGGTTCCTCTTGGGCGTCTTGCTCGTCCTGAACCTCGTCTGCGCGCACTTCCGCCACTTCAAGCTGGGCGTCCGCCACACCGGCATCTCGCTCATCCATGGCGGCCTCGTGCTGCTGCTGATCGGCGGGTTCGTCACCGCCGCGTGCCAAGAAGAAGCCGCGATGGTCATCCCCGAAGGCGAAAGCCGGACCTACACCGAAGCCTTCCGCGAGTTCGAGGTCGCCCTCGTCGACCGCACCGATGCCGGGAAAGAAAAGGTCGTATCCATCCCCGATGCGTTGCTCCGTACGGTGACCGACCCCAAGGCGGAGCTCGCGCTCGCCGGCTCGCCCTTCCAAGCCAAGGTCCAGTTCTACTACCCAAACTCCATGCTCCGCGCGAAGTCGCAGATGCCCGACGGTGCCGATATCGCCGCCACGCAAGGCATCGCCACCCGTTCGCCCTTGGCGCTCAAGCGCTTACCCGAAAGCTTCAACGATAACGTCGGCAACGTCCCGAGCACGCTCCTGGAGCTCGTCGCCAACGGTCAATCCATCGGCGTGTGGTTGCTCAACGCCCAGCTGACGGAGTCCTTCCCCGCGCAGACGTTCGAGCACGCCGGCCGCAAATACGAGCTCTCGCTCCGCCGTGCCCGCACCTACCTGCCCTTCAGCGTCCGCCTCGACCGCTTCACGCACGAGAAGTACCCGGGCACCGAGATACCCCGCCGCTTCGCCAGCGACGTGACCATCCAAGCCGGGAGCGGTTCCTTCCCCTTCAACATCTCGATGAACCAACCGCTCCGCCACGGCGGCATGACCTTCTACCAATCCAGCTTTGGCAACACCTCCGCCGGCAAGGACATCAGCGTCCTGCAGGTCGTACGCAACCCCGGCTGGCTCCTGCCCTACATCTCCGTGTCGCTCATGTCCCTTGGCCTGCTGGTCCACTTTGGAATCTCGCTGTTCGGCTTCCTGCAACGCCGCGCCAAGAACGCCGCCACCGCCGGCCTCGTCGCCCTGCTGGCGCTGAGCCCGACGGAGGCCCGCGCCGCGCGCCGGCTCCTGGACGCGGCGGGCCTCGATGCCACGTCCATCGACACCCGTGAAATCGGCACGCTCCCCGTCCAGAGCGGCGGGCGCATCATCCCGCTCGAAACCTTGGCCACCGGCTCGCTCCTGCAGATGCGCGCCCGCCGCGAGATCGCCTTGACCGAACTCGAAGCCACGGCCTTCGGCCGCAAGCCGTCGACCTGGACGGACGCCGAGAAGGCGGACATCGCCAAGCAGCTCCCGGAAATCACCGACGCGATCAAGCAACAGCTGGAGAAGCGCCCCGTCCACCTCAAGGGCCGCACGCTCGCCGCCCACGACTGGCTGATCGAAGTCGCCTTCCGCGCCTCCGTCGCGCGCGTCCTGCCCACGTTCCGCGTCGACCACCCCGTCGTGCTCAAGATGATGGGGCGCGACCCCGAGAAGACCAAGTTCGTCAGCTGGGACGACATCCTCAAGAACAGCCAGGCGCTCACCGAAGCTTCGGGAAAGTCCCGCCAGCGCGCCCAGGCCGACCGCGACGCCGAAGACCGGGCCTTGCTCCAGCTCGAAGGCGCTGCCCGGCAATACGCCTTGCTGTCGATGACCTTCATGCCCGGCGACCTCCCGGCCGACATCCCGCCGCAACGCGAATACCAGGCTTGGCTCGGCGCCCTCAACCGCGCCGCCGAGGAGATGCAGAAGAACCGTGGTCCGACCGCGACCGCGCCGGCCTTCGACAAGGAACTGCAGGAAACGCTCCGCACCTTGGTGCAGCGCTACCAGGACTTCGCCAACGACGGCGCCATCCGCATCGTGCCGCCGAAGGACCCAGAGACCACGACGTCCTGGGATAACCTCGGGACCTCCCTGCTCGCCGTCATCAACGACCGCGCCGCGCATCGCGCCGCCCTGGCTCCCGATGGCGTGCTGACACGTTACGCCCTGTTCTGCGTGGCGTGGCGCGAAGGCGACGACGACACCTGCCGCGACCAGATCCGAGCCTTGAATGCCTCGCTGGCCGGCCCGTGGTCGCCGAAGGCGAACGCCGAGACGACCTTCAGCCGCCTGCAACCGTTCTATTGGTTGCTCATGGCCTACGTGGTCATCGTGCTCCTCGTGCTCTGGGCTTGGGCCGCCGGCAGCGAAGGCCCGCGCAGCTGGGCCTACGCCATGCTCATCAGCGTCTTCCTCCTACACACGGTGGCGCTCGGCTACCGCATGTGGCTCCATGAACGCCCGCCGGTCACCAACCTGTACTCCTCCGGCATCTTCGTGGCCTGGGGCGCCGTCCTGCTCGGCGTGATCCTCGAACGACTCTGGAAGAACGGCATCGGCGCCATGGCAGCCGGCCTCAGCGGCTTCCTCTCGCTAATCGTCGCCCACAACCTGGGCCTCTCGGGCGAGGACAACCTGGAAAGCGTCCGCGCCGTGCTCGACTCCAACTTCTGGCTGTCGACGCACGTGACGACCGTGACCATCGGCTATTCCGCCACTTTCGTCGCCGGCCTCATCGGCGCCATCCACCTCTGGCTACGCGCCTTCAAGGCCGACTACCAGGATGGCGAAGCCCTAGCCCGCGCCGCCTACGGCATCCTCGCCTTCGCGCTCATCGCCAGCTTCATCGGCACGATGCTCGGCGGCATCTGGGCCGACCAAAGCTGGGGTCGCTTCTGGGGCTGGGACCCGAAGGAAAACGGCGCGGTGCTCATCGTCCTGTGGTGCGCCGTCTGCCTGCACGCCCGCTGGGGCGGCCTCGTGCGCCGCGAAGGGCTCATGCAGCTGCTGATCTTCGGCAATATCGTGACCGCTTGGTCTTGGTTCGGCACCAACCTGCTGGGCGTCGGCCTCCACAGCTACGGCTTCACTGAGTCCGGCTTCTTCTGGCTCTGCGTGTTCGGCGTGTCGCAAGTGCTTCTGCTCGCCCTCGGCTGGCTCCCTGCCCGTCGACGTGTCGAGCCCCTGCAGGCATGACCGACCAACCCGCGCCCGCCTGGTTCTGCGTGAAGTCCAAGCCTCGCCAAGAGGCCGTGGCCGTGCGCAACCTGCGGGCGCTGGGGGCGGTGGAACTGGTCTTCCCGCGTATCCGCCGCACCCGGCGCGGGCACGACAAGAACCGCGAGGTCATTGAGCCGCTCTTCCCGGGCTACGTCTTCCTCCGCTACGACGCGGCCGAGCTCAACGGCTCCGTCCGCAGCACCCGCGGCGTCTTGCATCTAGTCTCTAAGAATGGTCAACCCGTCGAAGTGGACCAGAAAGTGATCGATGAACTGCTCGCCCTCGGACCAGAATCCATCCTATCCGCGCTCGACGAACAGCTCCAGGTCGGCGCCAAGGTCCGCATCGTCCGCGGCATCTTCGCCGGCTCCGAAGGCGAAGTCCTCCGCCTCGAGACGCCGCAGAAGCGCATCGCCGTGCTGCTGGCCTTGCTGGGCTCCGACCAGCCCGTCGAACTCTCCTCCGAAGACGTCGAGGGCCTGCCCGCCGACGCCTGAACCGTTTACGCCATGATCCACGACCAGCTTTCCCACGCCGCGCACTACGCCCGCCTGCACCCGGCCTTTCCGCAGGCGTTCGCTTGGCTGCAGGCGTTCGACCCGCAGACGCCGGACGGTAAGTATGAGATCGCCGGGCCTGACCTGACCGCTGGCGTGCAACGCTACACGACGAAGCCGGACGCCGAGAAGAAATGGGAAGCCCACGAGGTCTATGGCGACATCCAAGTCCTCTTCGCGGGCGAGGAGATTTGCGGCCACACCGATGTTCGCACGCTCACGGTGACTGAACCGTATAAGCCGGAGAAGGACGTCGCCAAATACGCGCACCCGAGCCATCCTACCACGCGGCTCCATTTCCGGCCCGGCACGTTCACGGTCTTCTACCCGCAGGATGGCCACCAGCCTGGGGTCATGGTCGACCAGCCCAAGGAAGTCCTCAAGGTCGTCATCAAATTCAAGGTCTAGTCGGGCGGTTTTGCCTCGATAGCGTCCGGGCGGGTTCCATCGTGAAACCACCCCACCCCGCCATGCGTTGCATCCTCGCTCTGTTGCTCTCATTCACGTTCGCCGCCGCCCAAGAGGCCACCCGCGTCCGCGATGTCATCTACCAGAAGCGCGATGGCTTCGCGTTGACGCTCGATGTCTTCAAGCCCGCCCAACCGAATGGCGCGGCAATGATCAAGATCGTCAGCGGCGGCTGGAACTCCAACCACAACGGCATCGGCGACGGCGGCTGGACGAAGGCCGGCTACACCACTTTCGTCATCGTGCACGGCTCGCAGCCGCGTTTCCACATCGACGAGATCGTCACCGACGTGCAGCGGGCGGTCCGCTTCGTGCGCGCAAACGCCGCCACCTACGGCATCGACCCGAACAAGATCGGCGTGACCGGCAGCAGCGCGGGCGGCCACCTGTCGCTCATGCTCGCCGTGAAAGGCGACGCGGGCAACCCGAAGGCCGCCGACCCGGTCGACCGCGTGAGCAGCGAAGTCCAAGCCGTCGCCTGCTATTATCCTCCGACCGACTTCATCAGCTGGATCGCGGAGAACGACGGCCTCAACGGCGTCGGCCCCCTCGCCACCCGCAAGCCTGCCTTCGGCCCGAAGATCGACACCCCCGAAGGCATGGCGGCGATGGGCAAGGCGCTCTCCCCGTTGACCTGGGTCAAGAAAACCCAGCCGCCGATCTACATCGTCCAAGGCGACAACGACGTCCTCGTGCACTACACCCAAGCG
>JBEGRN010000107.1:0-5781 GCA_041180425.1 Verrucomicrobiota bacterium | reverse complement strand
GCCGACCATCGCCGAAGAATTCGTGCGGGCCGGCTTCACGCGGGCATTCGTCGGCGGCCAACGGCTGCGCCTCGGCGAGGACACCATCCCGACGGAAGCCGACGAAGCCCTCATCATCCAAGATCGCCTGACGGTTTCCGCGGCGGAAGCCTCCCGTTTCCATGAGGCGGCCTTGGTCGCGTTTCGTCTCGGCGGCGGCCGCATGCGGGTGCTGACGGATGGGGGCGTGGAGCTCGGGCGCTTCAGCGAGATCCTCGAATCGCCCGTCGACGGCCGCCGCTTCCGCCCTGCGACACCCGCGCTCTTCTCCTTCAACTCGCCCATTGGCGCCTGCCCGGAATGCCGCGGCTTCGGCCGAGTCATCGGCCTCGACTGGAAGAAGATCATCCCCGACCCCAAGCTGACGCTCGCCGAAGGCGCCGTCGCCCCGTTCCAAGGCAACGTCTACGGCGAAAGCCAACGCGACCTCGCCAAGGCCTGTAAGAAGAAAGGCGTCCCCATGGACGTGCCGTGGAACAAGCTCACGGCGGCCCATCGGCGGTTCCTCGAAGACGGTGACCCGACGTACGTCCCCGGCGAGTGGGAATCGAAATGGTACGGCATCCGCGGGTTCTTCCGTTGGCTCGAATCCAGCACCTACAAGATGCACGTGCGCGTCTTCCTGTCGCGCTGGCGCGCCTACGAAGAGTGCCCGAAATGCCGCGGCCAACGTTTCCGAGAAGAATCGCTCTGGTGGCGCTGGCAAGGCCGCAGCTTGCCCGAGCTCTACGCGCTCCCGGTCACGGAACTGCGCGCGCTGCTCCGGCCATACGCGCCCAAGGACTCCCGCCATCCAGCCGACCACGCGCTGGACGCCATGCTGGCCCGCCTGGGCTACCTTGAGGCCGTCGGCCTCGGCTACTTGGCGCTCGACCGCCTCTCCCGCACGCTCTCCGGCGGCGAAGTGCAACGCGTCAACCTGACTTCCTGCCTCGGCGCCTGCCTCGCCGATACCGTCTTTGTGCTCGATGAACCCAGCGTCGGCATGCACGCGCGCGACCTCTCGCGCATGATCGGCATCCTCCGGAGCCTCGTCGAACAAGGGAACACCGTCGTCGTGGTCGAACACGATGAAGCGGTGATGCGCGCGGCGGATTGGCTCATCGAGATCGGCCCGCGCCCAGGCGCGGCGGGCGGCCACTTGGTCTACGCCGGAAAGCCGACGGGCATCCTGAAGGCGAAGGATTCCGCGACCGGCGCTTGGCTCAGCGGACGCAGCCAACCGGCGGCCCGCGTGCCGCGCCCGGTGACCGACACCACGCCGCGCCTCCGCATCGAAGGCGCCACGGTCAACAACCTGCGGGACTTCTCCTGCTCGCTCCCGCTCGGCCGCCTCGTCGGCCTCTGCGGCGTCTCCGGCTCGGGCAAATCCACCCTCCTTCACCAAGTCATCGGCCGCCGCGATCCTGAGTCGGGCGACGAGTCGGCCCAAGGTGCCGGCAAGCTCAAGTTCGACCGCGAGCACGAAGAAGTCGCGCTCGTCGACCAATCGCCGGCCACGCGCACCCCGCGTTCGAATCCGGCGCTCTACGTGGGCGCTTGGGACGCCATCCGCAACCTGCTCGGCAATTCCGAAGAAGCCAAGGCCGCCGGCCTGACGCCTTCGCACTTCTCGTTCAACGCCGGCGAAGGCCGCTGCGAACGCTGCGGCGGCGCGGGTTGGGAAACCGTCGAGATGCAGTTCGTCTCCGACGTCGCGCTGCCCTGCCCCTCCTGCAACGGGAAACGTTTCCGGGACGAGGTGCTGGCCTTCCAGTTCGACGGCAAGTCGGTCGGCGACCTGCTGGCGATGTCGGTCACCGAGGTGCGCACCTTTTTGGGCGGACGCACGCCCGCGAGCCAACAACTGGCGGTCCTCGAGGAAGTCGGCCTCGGCTACCTGTCGTTAGGACAACCATTGACCACCCTCTCGGGCGGCGAAGCGCAGCGCCTAAAGCTCGTCCGCTACCTCGGACGGCTCGACCCGCGCAAGCCCGGGGCCCTGCTGCTCCTGGATGAACCGACGACTGGCCTGCACCGCGAGGATGTCGCCCGCTTGATCGGCCTCTTGCATCGCCTCGCGGACGCCGGCCATTCGCTCATCGTCGTCGAGCACCACCTCGACGTCCTCAAGGCCTGCGATTGGATTCTGGAGATGGGCCCCGAAGCCGGCCCCGGCGGCGGCTTGCTCGTCGCGCAAGGCACGCCCGCGCAGGTTGCCCAAGCCGGGACCACGACCGGCAACTTCCTAGCAGCCGGGGATGCGGCCTTCGCCGCCCCGGGCGCGCATCAGGCCCGGCCGCGACCGACCAGCATCTCGCTGCGCGGCGCCCGCGAGCACAACCTCCGCGACGTCTCCTTGGAGATCCCGCATGGCTCGCTGACGGTGATGACGGGCGTCTCGGGATCGGGGAAGTCCTCGCTCGCCTTCGACATCCTCTTCTCCGAAGGCCAACGTCGCTTCCTGGAATGCGTCTCCGCCTACGCCCGCCAGTTCGTCGAACAGCTGCCTAAGCCGGACATCGACTCCCTGACCGGACTCCCGCCGACCGTGGCCATCGAGCAACGCGTCACGCGTGGCTCCTCCAAGTCCACCGTCGCGACGGTCACCGAAGTCGCGCAATACCTCCGCGTGCTCTTTGCGCGCGCCGGCGTCTTGCACAGTCCGGTCACTGGCGAGCCGCTGGAAGAAATGACCGAGGACGCCGTCGTGCGATTGGTCGCCAAGCGCCTGCAGGCGCTGAAGAAGGGCAAGCTGCTGCTGGCGGCGCCGCTCGTCCGTTCACGCAAAGGCCATCACCGACCGCTCGCCGAGTGGGCCGAGAACAAAGGCCTGCGCCTATTGCGCTGCGACGGCAAGCTGACGCCGGTCGCGGGCTTCGAAGGCCTGGATCGTTACCGCGAGCACGATGTCGACGCCATCTTCGCGGTGCTGCGGGCCGACGGGACCATCGTCCACCCCGACGAATCCACCGAAAGCGGTGAGAAAGCCCTTCGCACCTTGGTGCGCGCCACCTTGCTCGCAGGCAAGGGCGCCTGCCTCCTCGCCGATGAACGCGGGCAGCAAGTAGCCTTCCTCTCCACGTCGCGCAGCGACCCCGCCACCGGCGAGTCCTACCCGGAAGTCGACCCGAAGCACCTGTCTTGGAACTCGCCCCGTGGCTGGTGTCCGGACTGCCGCGGCCATGGCCTCGAAGTCACCACGTTCGCAGCCGACGAAGAAGAGACGCTGAACGAGAACGCCATGGCTGACCGCGTCGGCGAAGCCGTCTGTCCGACGTGCCAAGGCGAACGCCTGGGGCCGATCGGACGCTCGGTCCGCCTGCACGGCAAGGGCGGCAAAGCCCTCTCGCTCCCGAACCTCCTGCGGCTCCAACCGGACGAAGCGCTGCACTATTTGGGCGGCCTCACCTTGGGTCCGCGCGAGAAGGCCGTCGTCGGCGCGCTCCTACCGGAGATCGCCGCTCGCCTGAAGTTCCTCAGTTCCGTCGGCTTAGGCTACCTCGCCTTGGACCGCGGCGCCGACACCCTCTCCGGCGGGGAAGCCCAACGCATTCGGCTCGCGGCCCAGCTGGGCTCGACGCTGTCGGGCGCCCTGTACGTCCTCGACGAACCTAGTATCGGCCTGCACCCGCGCGACAACGACCGCCTCATCGAATCGCTCCGCGGGCTCCGCGACCGTGGCAACACGGTCCTCGTCGTCGAACACGACGAAGACACCATGCGCGCGGCGGACCGCATCATCGACCTCGGACCTGGCGCCGGCGTCCACGGCGGACGGATCATCGCCGAAGGCTCGGCGCGCGACCTCGAAACCAACCCGGACTCCGTCACCGGCCAATCGCTGAAGACGGCCATCCCGCACCCGTTGCGCGGCACGCGCCGGGCCGTCGCGGGCAAGGAAGCCCCCAAGGATTGGATCCGCCTGAAGCAGGCTTCGCTCCGCAACCTCAAGCACTTCGACGTCTCTTTCCCGACCGGCCGCCTCTCGGTCGTCTGCGGCGTCTCCGGCGCGGGCAAGAGCACGCTGATGACCGACCTGGTCGCACCCGCGGCCCAACTGGCGATCGCCAAGAAGAAGGATGGCCTGCATGGCAAGGAAGCCACGGACGTCGTCGCCAACGGCGGCAAACCCGCGTTCCACAACCTCACCGGCCTGCTGTCGTTCCGCCAACTGGTGATCGTCGACCAGGAGCCGATCGGCAAGACGCCGCGCTCGACGCCGGCGACGTACATCGGCGCCTGGGACCTGATCCGCGAGCGCCTCGCGGCGCTGCCCGAAGCCTCGATCCGCGGTCACGGGGCCGGCTTCTTCTCCTTCAATACCTCGGGCGGGCGCTGCGAAGCGTGCTCGGGCGCCGGACGCGTGAAGCTGGAGATGAGTTTCCTCCCCGACACCTACGTCCCTTGCGAAGAATGCCAAGGCACGCGTTACGGCGCCGTCGCCCGTGCCATCCGCTGGAACGGCAAATCCGCGGCCGATCTCTTGGCGATGACCTTCGAGGAAGGCGCCGAGTTCTTCTCCTTCGACGCCAAACTCCGCGACCTCTGCGGGCTGATGACCAAGACCGGGCTCGGCTACCTCACGCTCGGCCAAAGCAGCCCCACGCTCTCCGGCGGCGAAGCGCAACGCCTCAAACTCGTCAGCGAACTCGCCAAGGGCCTGCCGACGTTCCGCGAACGCGCGCGCGGGCAGATTCGACCCAACCTGTACCTGCTCGAAGAACCGACCATCGGCCTGCACCAATCGGACTGCCGCCGCTTAATCGAGCTCCTGCACGCGCTCGTCGACCAAGGCCACACCGTCGTCGTCATCGAGCACCACCCTGATGTCATCGCCGAAGCCGACTGGGTGGTAGAAATCGGTCCCGAAGGCGGGCAAGCCGGCGGCCAACTCGTGCATCAGGGCGACCCTGAATCCTTAGCCGTGAAAAAGGGGTCACCGACGGCCCCCGCCCTCGCGTTGACCCTGAAGCGCGGCCAGGCCAAGCCCGCCGCCAAACGGAAGCCCTGAAGTAATCGCCTCAGTGATAAGGTGGTTTACAGCCGATTAAAGGGCTACCAACCGCACCGGCGGGTCGGTGCGTTAGGTTCGCTTTGACCCGCCTCGATTTCAGGTCAACTGTCGGGACAGCACTATGTCAGGCTCTCCTCAACGCCCTCGGCCGCGCGCCACCGCTCCCCAGCCGCGCAACAATACCGACCTGTGGATCATCGGAATCCTCTTCCCGATCCTCGTGGTCGGTGGCTGGTTCGGCTGGCAAGTCTATCAACGCGTCGTGGCCCAAGCCACGTTACCGCCCAAGGAAGAACGCGGCCTGATCGACAACCTGGCCGGCATCTTCCGTCCGACCGAGACGGTCGAAACCAAGACCGAGGTGCCCCCGCCCGTGGTCACCACGACCAAGCCCACCGTCGAACCGGAGCCCGTCAAACCCGTCGTCACGACGCCACCGAAGGTCGAAGAGCCCCTCCCGCCGCTCGCCTTACAACCCTACCCGTTCACGGGCCCCGACCTCCGCGACCCCCAACGCTTGGCCACCTTGCTCAAGGACACGAAGACCCGCACCTTTGACGGCAAGTGGGAAAGCCACTCCGATCGCCTCAAATACGGCCTCTACCCCGCGCTCACGGCGACCTCCAAGAACGATGGGGCCCGACGCTTCGACCACCTGTGGGAGAGCCCGTATTTCGCGCTGGGCATGACTCAATACGCGTTCATCCAGCGCGTGACGCCCGCGACCCTGAAGACCTTCAGCACGC
>JBEGRN010000106.1:0-5798 GCA_041180425.1 Verrucomicrobiota bacterium | reverse complement strand
GTCGTCGGCACGTCGTCCTCCGAAACCGCCCTCCCTGGCCTGATGGAGAAGATGGAGCGCGTGGGCTGCGACCGCACCTCGGTCGGCATCCTCGTCCCGGCCGGCTATTCCTTCAACCTCGACGGCACCTGCATCTACCTGACGATGGCGGCGCTGTTCATCGGCCAGGCCATGGACATCCCCTTGACGCTGACGCAGCAGCTGACGCTCATCGCGGTGCTGCTGCTGACCTCCAAGGGCGCGGCGGGCGTGACCGGGAGCGGCTTCATCACCCTCGCGGCGACGTTGGCGGTGACCGGCACGATCCCGGTGGTCGGCATCGCCCTCATCCTCGGGGTCGACCGATTCCTGTCCGAAGCTCGGGCCGTGACCAACTTCATCGGCAACGCCGTGGCCACGCTCGTCATCGCGCGCTGGAACGGCGACTACGACGCCCATAAAGGCGCCGACGTGCTGCGCTGAGCCTGGGCTTGCGGCGTCGCCGCTGCAGTCCACGCTGACGTCATGCGCCTGCTCGCCCTGCTCCTGCTTTTGACCGGCCTCCGCGCCGCGGACGCGCCTGCGGCCTTGGAACTGAAGGTCATGACCTTCAACCTGCGCTACGCCAGCACCTCGATGCCGCACGCTTGGTCGGTCCGCCGGCCCGTGACGAAAGCCTGCCTCGAGCAGACGGCCCCGGACCTGATCGGCACGCAAGAAGGCCTGAAGGCACAGCTCGCGGACCTGCGCGCGGACCTGCCGGCTTACGCCATGCTCGGCCAAGGCCGCGAGGGCGGCGAGAAAGGCGAATACATGGCCATCTTCTACCGACGCGAGCGCTTCGAACTCCTCGAGACCCATGACTACTGGCTCTCCGAAACCCCCGAAGTAGTCGGCTCCAAGTCCTGGAACACTTCCCTTCCCCGCATGGTCACCTGGGCCCGCTTCCGCGACAAGGCCACCGGCAAGGCCTTCGTCTTCGTGAACACCCACTTCGACCACATGTCCGAAGAAGCCCGCGCCCAGTCGGCCAAACTCGTCCGCACCCGCCTCGCCGCGCTCCCGCTGAGCGAGCCCATCCTGCTCGTCGGGGACTTCAACGCCGCAGCCAAGGCCAGCGCCGCCTACCAGACCTTCACCGAGGGTGGCTTCCTGACGGACCTCTTCCGCACTGCGCCGGTCCGCACGGGCGAGGACCTGAATTCCTTCCACGGCTACAAGCCGTCCCGCCACGACGGCATCCACATCGACTGGCTGCTCGGACGCGGGGGCTGGAAGGCCCGGACCGCCGCCGTGGTCACCTTCGAGGTCCAAGGGCAGCACCCGAGCGACCACTTCCCCGTGATGGTCCAGGTCGGCCTCGAGTAACCAAGGACGGCGGTCGGTCTTGCGATGGCCCAAGAAACGGCCAACGTTCCCTCCATGCGACCCCTGCTGGCTTGGATGCTGACCGCGTGCGCGGCCTTCGCCGCCGAGAATACGCAGCGCCCGAACATCCTCTTCTTCATCATGGATGACTGGGGTAACGGGCATGCCGGGGCCTATGGCTGCAAATGGGTCAAGACGCCGAACTTCGACCGCGTGGCGCGCGAAGGGCTGCTCTACACGAACGCCTACACCCCGACGGCTAAATGCGCCCCGTCGCGTTCGACGTTGATGACCGGCCGCTACCCATGGCAGCTCGGCGCCGCCGCCAACCATCAGTGCATCTTCCCGCCGGAATACGGCATCTTCCCGGATGCGCTCACGGCCGGGGGCTATTTCTACGCCTCGACCGGCAAGGTCTGGGGTCCAGGCAGCATGCTCGATGCCCAAGGCCGCCGCCGGCCTTACGCCGGCAAGGTCTACGATAAAGCCAAGGCCAAGCCGCCGGCCACGGGCATGACGAACAACGATTACGCCACCAACTTCGCCGCCTTCCTCCAAGACACCCGCCCGGACCAACCCTGGTTCTTCTGGGCCGGCCCGATCGAACCGCACCGCGAATACGAAGCCGGCAGCGGCGCCCGGATCGGCGGCAAGAAGACCACGGACATCGACCGCGTGCCGGGCTACTGGCCCGACAACGACACCGTGCGCAGCGACCTGCTCGACTACGCCCTAGAAGTGGAGCACGCCGACCAGCACCTCGGCCGGATGCTCGCCGAGCTCGAACGCCGGGGCGAACTCGACCGCACCTTGGTCATCGTCACGAGCGACAACGGCATGCCCTTCCCCCGCGTCAAAGGCCACACCTACGAGAACGCCAACCACCTCCCCTTGGCGATCCGTTGGCCGCGCGGCATCCGCGAGCCCGGACGCACCGTGGAGGCCTACGTGAGCTTCATCGACCTCGCCCCGACCTTCCTGCAAGCCGCCGGACTCGAATGGTCGAAGACGGCCCTCGCCCCATCGCCGGGCCGCAGCCTCTTTGACACGTTCGCCAACCAGCCCGACCCGAAGAAGACCCGCGACCACGTCCTCATCGGCCGCGAGCGCAACGACTTCGGCCGACCGAACGACGCCGGCTACCCGGTCCGCGGCATCGTGAAGGACGGCCACCTTTACCTTGAGAACGCCGAGCCGACGCGCTGGCCCTGCGGCAACCCGGAAACGGGCTACCTGGACACCGACGCCAGCCCCACGAAGTCGTTCATCCTCCAAGCCCGCCGGGACAAAGGCACAGACCCGCATTGGAATCTCTGCTTTGGGTTCCGCCCGGCGCGCGAACTCTACGACCTACGCAGCGACCCGGATTGCCTGCGCAACCTGCTCGCGGCGCCAAGCGTCGAGGTGGCCTTCGAGGGCCTGCGTAATCGGCTCTGGAGCGAGCTCAAGGCGTCCGGCGACCTGCGCGCCCTCGGTCGCGGCGCGGAGTACGAGGCCTACCCCTCCGCCGACGTCGCCCGCCGTGGCTTCTACGAAAAATACCTACGCGGCGAGAAACTGGACGCCGGTTGGGTCGTCCCTTCCGATTGGGAAAAAGCGCCTTTGAAATGAACGCCTTCCGCCTACTCCTCCTCGCCCTCACGGCGCCCCTCTTCGCCGCCGAGGTGAAACGTCCGAACATCGTCTTCTGCTTCGCCGACGATTGGGGCCGCTACGCCAGCTGCTACGCGAAGGTCGACGGGCGACCCGGGATCAACGACGTCATCCGCACGCCGAACATCGACCGCATCGCCGGAGAAGGCGTGCTGTTCCGCAACGCGTTCGTCACCGCCCCCAGTTGCACGCCGTGCCGCAGTTCATTGCTCTCGGGCCAATACTTCTTCCGCACGCACCTAGGCGCCATCCTCAACGGCGCGAAGTGGGACAGCTCCATCCCGACCTACCCCCTGCTCCTGCGCGACGCCGGCTACCACATCGGCAAGAGCTTCAAGGTCTGGAGCCCAGGCACCCCGGCGGACGCGCCCTACGGCGGGCAGAAATACGCGTACCAGAAAGCCGGTGGGCGCTTCAACAACTTCTCCGAGAACGCCACGGAGATGGTCAAGGCCGGCGCCACGTTCGCCACGGCCAAGGAGAAGCTGCTCGATGAGGTCCGCGGCAACTTCCAGGCCTTCCTCGGGGACCGCAAGGGCGACCAGCCCTTCTGCTATTGGTTCGGCCCCACCCTCACCCATCGCACCTACGAGAAGCACAGCGGCGTGAACCTCTGGGGCATCCGACCCGACGACCTCAAAGGCAAGCTGCCGCCCTTCCTGCCCGACGTCCCGGAAGTGCGCGACGACATCGCCGACTACATGGGCGAATGCCAAGCGTGGGACGCCGGCATCGGCGTGCTCATCGCCGAACTGGAACGGCGCGGGGAACTTGATAACACGCTCTTCGTCATCAGCGGCGACCACGGCATGCCTGGCGTGCCCATGGGGAAGTGCAACTTGGTCGACCACGGCACGAACGTCGCCCTCATCGTCCGTGGCCCCACCATCAAGGGCGGCCGCGTCGTCGACGACTTCGTGAACCTCATGGACCTGGCGCCGACGTTCCTCGCCTTCGGCCGCGTGGCTCCGCCTGCCGTGATGACCGGCAAGAGCATCCTGCCCTTGCTCCGCGAGGAAGGCAGTGGCCAGATCGACCCGACGCGCACCTGGGTGGTCACGGGACGCGAACGCCACGTCGGTTCCGCGCGCGAAGGCAACCTGCCCTACCCGCATCGCGCCCTGCGCACCAAGGACTTCCTCTACATCCGCAACTTCGCGCCCGACCGCTGGCCCATGGGCAGCCCACGCTTCACGAACCGAGCAGACCTGCCCTCGTTCGAGAAACTCGAACAGACCACCTACACCGCCTTCGCCGACATGGACGCTAGCCCAACCAAGGCCTGGGTCATCCACCACTTCGACGACCCTCAATACAAGTGGATCTACGACCTCACCTTTGGCCGGCGCCCGGCCGAAGAACTCTACGACTTGGCGAAGGACCCTTACCAAATCAAGAACGTCGCCGCCGACCCGGCCTATGCGGAACCCCTCCGTAAGCTCGGTGCGCAGCTGCTCGCCACGCTCAAGGAAGTCGGCGACCCACGCGTCGGCCCGGAGCCCGTGAAGTTCGAGCTCCCACCCTTCACCCAGCCCAGCAAGTAAGGTCGCTCGGTTGATTTGACCGAAAAAGGCCACGACCTCCGCTTGTGTTTTGGCGAGCGGACGGTTTACCGTGCGGCATGTCCAAGAAATCCCGCGCCATCACCGACTACCCGCCCTTCCTGAAGGACCTCCTCACCGCGAAGTCCCCGACGGGCCACGAGTTCGCCGCCCAAGCGGTGATCGACGAGTATGTCGCCAAGTCGGCCGACACCTACGCCAAGGATTCCATCGGCAACCGCATCGCGACCCTCAAGGGCAACGGCGGACCCACGCTGATGTTCGCCGGCCACATCGACGAAATCGGCCTCATCATCTCGCACGTCGACGACAAGGGCTACCTCTACTTCGAGTTCCTCGGCGGACACGACCAGATCATCCCCTCCGGCCGTCGCCTGCACATCCTGACCCGCAACGGACCCGTGCTCGGCATCACGGGCAAGCGCGCCGTCCACCTCCTCTCGCCCGAAGACCGCAAGCGCGTCCCTGAGCGCCACGACATGTGGATCGACATCGGCGTGAACAACCGTGCCGACGCCCTCACCATCGTCCGCATCGGCGACCCCGCCGTCTACGCCGACGGCCCCGAGATGCTGCGCGGCAGCATCGGCGTCGCCCGCGCCTTCGACGACAAGGCCGGCGCCTACGTCTGCATGGAAGCCTTCCGCCGCTTGGCCAAGGAGAAGTCCCTCGCCGCCACCGTCGCCTCCGTCGCGACCACCCAGGAAGAGATCGGCGTGCGTGGCGCGCAGGTCGCCGCCCAGTCGGTCAACCCCGACGTCGGGATCGCCGTCGACGTGGGCCATGCGACGGACCACCCCGACGCCGACAACCGCAAGTTCGGCCGCTTCAGCCTCTCCGGCGGCCCGATCATCGGCCGTGGCCCGAACATCAACCCCATCGTCTTCGACCACATGGTCGAGGCCGCTGAAGAAGCCGGCATCCCTTATCAGATCCAAGCCGAACCGCGCCCGACCGGCACCGATGCGCGCGCCATGCAGATGGCCAACGCCGGCGTCGCCTGCGGCCTCCTGTCGATCCCGCTCCGCTACATGCACACCCCCGGCGAAGTCGTCGACCTCGCCGTCGTGGAGCAGTCCGTCGAGCTCCTCGTGACCTTCGCCCGCCGCATCAAGAAGGGGCAGAAGTACGCTTGGTAAGCGGACACAAGGTAGGGACAGCACCATGTGCTGTCCTCAAGGCCGCCCCTAGGCGGCCTTTTTATTTGCAGGACACCTAGGACGGCACCTGGTGCCG
>JBEGRN010000105.1:0-7570 GCA_041180425.1 Verrucomicrobiota bacterium | reverse complement strand
TCCGGCTTCATCTACTACGTCTCGCGCGAAGGCGTCACCGGCGAACGCTCCGAGCTCGCCGCCAACCTCTCCTCGGCCGTGGCCGAGATCCGCAAGCACACCTCCCTGCCCGTCTGCGTCGGCTTCGGCATCTCCAGCGCCGCGCACGTCCAGGCGGTGGGCAAGGTCGCCGACGGCGTCGTCGTCGGCAGCGCCCTCGTCAACGTCATCGCCGCCCACAAGGACAAGCGCGGCGAAGCCGCCGCCGCCATCGGCGCGAAGGTGCGGGAGTTGAAGGGGTAGGACGAGGGTTGTGGGTTGCGGGGTGAGGGTTGAGGGAAGAGTCGATGGCAGAGTCGAGGAATGAGTAGAGGGCGGGATCGATGACTGAGTCGAGGGCGGGATCGATGAATGAGTCGCGAGGGCATCCTAACCGCCAACCGCTATCACCTGCATTGGGTAGGGTCGGGACGGCGTCACGACCTAGGAGTTCGCCGCAAGGCGAACTCGGTAGGGGCAAGGCTTGCCTTGCACTCCTGCGGAGGAGGGCGCGGCGAAGCCACGCCCCTACCTTAAGATGCTAGGTCGTGACGCCGTCCCGACCCTACCCGATGCATCCCTCGACGCAGTCATCGATGCAGCCCTCTATCCTCGTCCCTACCCGATGCATCCATCGACTCATTCCTCGACTCTGCCCTCCATCCTCGACTCTTCCCTCGACTCTCCCCTCCACCATCGACCCAGCCGCGTCCCTACCAATCCCACAACCCGCACCCCACAACCCGCAACCCCTGCAGCGCCCCCACAACCCGCAACCCCTGCAGCGCCCCCTTTTTCCCGCTCTTCCTCTCCGGTTCCCGGTCTCCCTTTGAGTTAATGCACTTGCCAACCCCCTCCCCCTCCGCACTTTCCCCATGGTCCTAACTTTGTTGGGGCCACGCACCTAACCCGCATGGCCAAACAAGAATCCTGGACGAAAAAAGACCTCACGGGCATCGAGGAACTCTCCCGAGCCGAGATCGAACTCCTTTTCCGTCAGGCCGACCGCTTCCTGCCCGCCCTCGCGCCCGGAAAGGGGCTCGACCTGATGCGTGGCCGGACGGTGGTGAACCTCTTCCTGGAGCCCAGCACCCGCACCCGCACGGCCTTCGAGATCTCGGCCAAGAAGCTCGGCGCCGAGGTCGTGTCCATCAACACCACGGCCTCTTCCCTGGTGAAGGGCGAGACCCTCCGCGACACCGCCCTGAACATCCGCGCCATGGGCGTGGACGCCATCGTGATGCGCCACTCCTCGGCCGGCGCCGCCCGCTACCTCGGCAACGCGCTCGACATCTCGGTGGTTAACGCCGGCGACGGCGCCCATGAGCACCCGACGCAGGCCCTGCTCGACGCCTTCACCATCCGCCAGCGCTTCGGCAAGGTCCAGGGGCTCAAGGTCACCATCCTCGGCGACATCCTCTTCAGCCGCGTCGCCCGCTCGAACATCCTCTGCCTCTCCAAGCTCGGCGCCGAAGTCACCCTCGCCGGCCCGGCCACGCTCGTCCCGGCCACGCTGGCCGAAGCCTACCCGCAGGTCCGCATCGTGCACGACCTCAAGAAGGCCCTCTCGGGCGCCGACGCCGTGATGCTCCTGCGCATCCAGCACGAGCGCCAGACCACCACCCACTTCCCTTCCCTCGGCGAATACACGTCGCAGTTCGGCCTCAACGCCGAACGCGCCGCGTGGCTCAAGCCTGAGGCCATCGTCATGCACCCCGGCCCGACAACCGCGGCGTCGAGGTCGAGAGCGAGGTCGCCGACGGCCCGCGCTCGGTCATCCTCGAGCAGGTCCGCAACGGCGTCGCCGTCCGCATGGCCGTCCTCCA
This sequence comes from Verrucomicrobiota bacterium, assembly GCA_041180425.1. Lineage (GTDB taxonomy): Bacteria > Verrucomicrobiota > Verrucomicrobiia > Opitutales > UBA953 > UBA953. Next base: position 5,726 of record JBEGRN010000105.1, on the reverse strand, counting down.
CCTCTGCACCGGAGCCATCGCCCGATGAACACCGTCGACCACACCCCCCTCTGGATCCGCGGCGCCCGCGTGATCGATCCCTCGGTCGGACGCGACGACGCCCGCGGCGAGGTCTTCGCCAAGGACGGCCGCTTCGTCGACAAGCTGTCGAAGGCCGATCAGGCCCGCGCCCAAGTCATCGACGCCGCCGACCTCGTGCTTGCGCCCGGCTTCGTCGACCTCAACTGCCGCCTCGGTGAACCCGGCCGCGGCGCCCGCGAAAGCATCCGCGCCGGCACCCTCGCCGCCGCGGCGGGCGGCTTCACGTCCGTCGTCACCATGCCCGACTGCCTCCCGGCGGCGGACAACGTCGGCACCATCCAGCTCATCCGCGAGCTCTGCGCCCGCGACGCCTCCGTGCGCGTGCTGCCCGCCGGCACCTTGACCAAGGGCCACGAAGGCAAGGCCCTCGCGCCCATCGGCTCGCTCAAGAAGGCCGGCGTCGTCGCCGTGACCGACACCACCTCGGGCGTGCAGAACAACGAGATCATGCGCCGCGCGCTCGAGTACGCGACGATGTTCGGCCTCGTCGTCCTCGACCATTGCCAGGACAGCAGCATGACCGACGGCGCGCAGATGCACGAAGGCGCCTGGTCCCTCCGCCTCGGCCTCCGCGGCTACCCGCGCGCCGCCGAAGAGATCGTCGTCTCCAGCGACTGCGTCCTCGCCGGCCTCACCAAGGCCCGCATCCACCTGCAGCACCTGTCCTCCGGCGGCTCCGCCGAGATCGTGCGCCGCGCCAAGGCGAGCCAGGCCTCCGTCACCGCCGAGGTCTCCGCGCTCCACCTGCTCCTGACCGACGCCGCGCTCGCCCAGTACGACACGCGCCTCAAGCTGAACCCGCCGCTCCGCGAGGAAGCCGACCGCCAAGCGCTCATCGCCGCGCTCGTCGACGGCACGCTCGACGCCATCTGCTCCGACCACTCGCCGTGCACGGCCACCGAGAAGGACTGCGAGTTCGACCTCGCCCCGTTCGGCGCCGCGACGCTCGAGACGGCCTTCTCCGCCGCCTACGAAGCCATCGTCGCCGACGGCCACGCCGACCTTCCGCTGCTGCTCGCGCGCCTCACCTGCGGCCCCGCCCGCGCGCTGGGCCTCGACGCCGGCACGCTGCGCATCGGCGGCCATGCCGACCTCGTGCTCCTCGACCCGAAGGCCACCTGGAAGCCGTCCGCCAAGACGCTGCTCTCGAAGTCAGGCAACAACCCGCTCCTCGGCCGCACGCTCAAAGGCCGCGTCCGCTCGACGTTCGTCGGTGGTCGCCTCGTCACGAAGGACGGCCAGCCCGCCAAGTAAATGGACACGCCCTTGGGCTTAGCGGACTACCTCTTCATCGCTTGGTCCGTCGTGACGGCCCTCGCGGGCGTGTGGTTCCTGACCCGGCATGTCGCGCACCCGGCGGTGGACCACGCCCGGCCGTTCTTCGGCGCCAACCTGCCCGCTTGGCTCGTCCAAGTCATCACGTTCTTCCTGTCACCCACGCCCATCCTGATCTTCCTGGTCTGCATGGGCGGTGCCAGCCTGATCCTAGGTCTGACAGGCAGCCTCTTCGGCAAAGGCATGCTCGGCATGGGCATCACGGCCTTGACCGGCCAAGGCCTGACCGCCCTGACGCTCATCGTCTTCACCTTCGCCGCACCCGGCACGGTGCATTGGGCGCCGTCGGCCAGCGTGGACGGCGCGAGCCCGCCCAACGTACCCAAGGATGGCGTCGATGAGGTCCGCCTCGCCGGCCGCGCCTTCAGCCTGCGGACCCTCCTGCAGACCTACCTCTCCATCGTAGCGCTCGCGGTGCTGGCAGCCTTGCTCTGGAAGGTCTTCTACTACGTGTGCGAGACACAGGGCCAGCTGCTGCCCGACGAACCTCAACCCGTCGTGCAGATGGTGGCGGACTTCGATTGGTCCGGCTCGTGGGCGCCCATCATCGCGTTCGGCCTGTCGATCGTCGTCGGCGCACCCATCGCCGAGGAATTGGCCTTCCGCGGCATGCTCTACCCGGCGCTCAAAGGCTGGCTGCCCCGCGGCTATGCCATCGTCCTGACCGGCCTGATCTTCGGCCTCATCCACGGCAGCCTGTCCGCCTTCCTCCCCTTAGTGGCCTTCGGCGCCGTGCAGTGCATTTTCCGCGACCGGTACGGCCTCCTGACCTGCATCGGCATCCACATGCTGTTCAACCTGATCACCTTCATCTGGTTGAACCTCGCCCCGCACGCGTCGACCCAGTTCTAGGCGCTGGCCGCGGGGATTCCCCGAGCGGAGGATTGCGAAGCGGCCGAAAAGCCTCCATCAAGGACGCACCATGGGCGTCTTCACGAAGCAAAGCGAACTCAGCGTCGGTAAGTTGACCGAAGCCGAGCTCATCGACCGCATCGTCGCCGCGCTGGACGACGCCTGCCCGCCCTTCCCCGCCGGCCCCGGCGGCGACTGCGCCATCTTCCCCGCCGACCAAGCCCGCCCGTACCGCGTGTCGTCGATCGACTCCGTCGTCTTCGGCCGCCACTTCGACCTCTCCTGCTCCGGCGCCAAGGCCGGCGCCAAGCTCATCCAACGCAACCTCAGCGACCTCGCGGCCGCCGGCGCCACCCCTGGCGACGCGCTGCTCTCGATTTTGATGGGGCCGGACATCGACGCCCAGTGGCTCGAGGACTTCGCCCACGGCGCCGGCCGCGCCGCCGCGCAAGCCGGCCTGAAGCTCGTCGGCGGCGACGTGTGCCGCACCCAGCCCGGCACGTTCAGCGCGACCCTCGCCATCCAGGGCTTCGCCTACCGCGTGCTCACGCGCCGCACCGCCCAGGTCGGCGACGTGCTCTTCGTCACCGGACACCTCGGCGGCTCGATCTACGGCCATCACCTGAACTTCAAGGCCCGCTTGGCTGAGGGCGAATGGCTCGGCGCCCAAGGCGCCGTCACCGCCTGCACTGACCTCTCCGACGGCTTGGCCAAGGACCTGCCGGGCCTGCTCGGGCCGAAGCTGGACGCGCTCGTCGACCTCAAGCAGCTGCCGGTCTCCGAGGCCGCCACCAAGCTAGCCAAGCACGACGGCAAGCCCGCGCTCGAACACGCGCTGCAGGACGGCGAGGACTACGAACTCCTCTTCGCGGTGCGCGCCGACCAAGCCGACTTCATCGCCGCGACCTTCGCCAAGACCTTCCCCGGCACGCCGCTGACCGCCCTCGGCACCGTGGCCAAGGGCTCCGGCCGCCTCTGCGACGCCGCCGACCAGCAGCCGATCAAGGCCCAAGGCTTCAGCCACTTCGGCTGAGCCCGCCCCCGCCGCTAGAGCTTGAACTGGCGGATGATGACGAACAAAGCGAAGATCAGCGAACAGCCTGCAAAGGTCACCGTGGTGGTCTCGTAGGTGGCGAGCAGTTTGAGGACCTGGTCCAGCAGCGTGATGCAGTCCTTGGTGTCGCGCTCGGCGTTGATGAGGGCGGCGGTGGCTTTGTTGGCCGTCTCCTCGACCTTCTTGTTGTCGGACTTCGTCCCCTCCTCGGTGATGAGCACGACGGCGGTCTCGGTCGACTTCATGGCCTTCTTGTAGGCGTCGACGGAGGACTGGATGTTCACGGTGGCTCCGCGCACGCGCTCGGTGGTATCCTTGAGCTCGTGGCTGAACCACAGGCCGGCGAGGGAGACGAGCAACGTCACGACGGTCATGCCGACGATGCCGGCTTCGGCTTGGACCAAGCCTCCCTTGGCGATTCGACGTCTGGATCGGGTGGCACTCATAGTTGGGTGGTTTTCATATTAAAGGGGTCAACGCGGCTTGCGCCGGCTGGGCTTGGGGGCATCGCCGACCGGGGTCTTCGGCTTGGAACGCTTGCGGCCGGACGAACGCTTCCGGCCGCGGCCTTTGGGCTTCTTGTCCTTGATGCCGAGCTTGGCCTTGATGTTGGCGGAGATCCAATCGACGAGCTCGGGGGCCAACGCGCCCGTCAGGCCTTGGATGATGGCCTTGTTGATGGCGGACATCTCCCACTGGTAGGTGACGAAGAAGGCGATGATGGCGAAGAGCGCCGCGGCCAGGATGTGCTTGGCCGAACGGCGCCAGTTGGCGTCCGCGGCGTCGTCGATGAGCAGACGGCCGACCATCGCGGCCGCGCCGATGAGGGAGACGATCCAGCCGCCCTTCTTGAAGGCCAGGATCGCACCTTGGAAGTTGTTGCTAACCGCGTTGGGGTCCTTGACGACCTTGACCACCTCGCCGGCGGCGTCCGCGAAGATCACGTCCAACGTCACCATAGGGCCACCTCTACTGCCGCGACGGCGTGACCCGCGAAGGGCGTGGGATGGAGACAAGGGGCGGGCACGCGAAGAGGGAGGCAGCCGTTCCGCCGAGGGCGGACCAGTCGACTCCTACGACTAATATGAATTATCGGCCCCAACTCAATCCCCAACCGCCGTTCAGAGGGCCTGTCGGCGGGCCGGACGACCCTCATCGACCTCGATGTAGTCGAACATGGTGTCGACGCCGGCCTCGGGCCCGAGCTGGTTCTCCTTCAGGCGGCGCAGGAGCACCTCGTTGGCCTCGTCGCGCCAGCCGCGCTTGGTCATGAAGCCGTTCCAGATCTCGATGTCGTTCGTGGTCAGCTTACGCCCCCGGGCCTCGGCCCAAGCCATGGCCTCTTCGTCGGTGACGGAAGGGTTGCCGAGCACCCAGACGCGCAATTCGTCATACTTGATGCCGAGGTATTGGCAGCAACGGTCGTCGAAGGCCTTACCGAGGTTGTTGACGAAATCGGCGTGCAAGGCGCCGCGGGCATGCAGGCGGAGCTTGTCGAGCATACGGGGAAGGTAGACGAAGCCACGGACGGCTTCATAGGGACTGCGGAGGCCAGGGACGATGGGCATGCCCGGAGAAATAGGAGGGCGGGCGGGCTTGGCAAGGGGACAACGAGCCGTGCGCCTTCCCCCTTTACAGCCTCGAGCGTTTGTCCTGAATCAGGGGCACCCCCACCCACCATGCGTTTCCTCCTGCCCCTCTGCTTGGCCGCCGCCCTCTTCGGTGCCGACGCCCCAAAGCCCGCCGAAAAGGCCGTCGCCAAGGTCGCCGCGCATAAGCCGCTGGCGGAACAGCCGCTCCGCATGGCCAAGGACATCGAAGCCTTCGAGAAGCAGGATAAGGCCAACCCGCCGCCCCAGCATGCGCTGCTCCTCAGCGGCGCCAGTTCGCTGCGCCTTTGGAAGAACGTGGCCGAGGAGATGAAGCCCTACCCGACCATCAACCGTGGCTTCGGCGGCTCCTACACCACCGAGGTCCTCGGCTACATGGACCGCATCACCCTGCCCTATCACCCGCGCGTGGTGGTCTTCCACTGCGGCGGCAACGACATCAACGCCGGCGACCCGGCCTCCGCCCCGCTCCAGCGCATCCGCGAGTACGTTGCCCGCCTCCGCAAGGACAACCCGGACACCGCTGTGGTCTTCATGGCCACCACCCGCGCGCCCTCCCGCAAGGCTAAGTGGGCCGAGCTCGACCAATTCAACCACGACCTCGCCGCCTACGCCAAACAGGAGAAGAACACTTGGTTCGTCGACATCAACCCGGCGCTCAACCAGGCCAACGGCGAAGGCAAGGAAGGCCACTACCTCAAGGACAACCTCCACCCGAGCGAACTCGGCTACAAGGAGATCACCAAGGTCCTGCGCCCGGCCGTCGACGAAGCCTGGAAGGCCACCGAGGCCGC
>JBEGRN010000104.1:0-7688 GCA_041180425.1 Verrucomicrobiota bacterium | reverse complement strand
GCGAAAGTGCAAAGGTGCAAACCAGCCTACGGCTGGTGCAAACGTTGAGGCATGGAAAGCTTAGGTGTCGGCGATTGGAAACTCGGACCACCACGCCCCCTCATTCCTCGACTCATTCCTCGACGCTGCCATCGACTCCGTCATCGATTCATTCCTCGACCCGGCCCCCTATCCTCGATCCTGCCATCGTTTCAGCCATCGATTCAGATTCATCAGGTCGTGACGCCGTCCCGACCCTACCATTGGGCGGTTCTTCTTGGGAGGGCGCGGCAGAGCCACGCCCCTACCCAAGGTCATCCGTACTCTGTACTCCGTAACCCGTAATCCGTAATCCTCCAGGACAGCACGTAGTGCTATCCCTACCCTGTCCCGCCCTCCGGCCTACTTCTTGGCGGCGGCGGGCGGGCGGAGTTCGTCGGAGGTCCAGGACGCGTGCGTGGCGTATTGGTCGCGGAGGCCTTTGATGAACTTGGCGTCGACCGGCGAAGCGGTGTGCTCCCATTCGCGGCGGACATACGTCACGACAGCGGCGAGGTCCTCGTCGTTGAGCTGAGCCATCGGCGGCATGCTGAGGTCCCACGTGCGGCCGCCCACCTTCACCGGACCACCGAGCCCGTTCATGACAATACGCGCGACAACGTCGGGCTTACCGGTCACCCATTCGCTGTCGACCAGCGGCGGCGCGAGGCCATCCAGGCCGTAACCGTGCGGCTGGTGGCAAGCGGCGCAGAGGCCGTTGAAGATGGTGCGACCGTGCTCGAAGGACGCCTGCTGGGCGGCGGTGAGGGGAACGACGACCGGCGGCTTCGGCGCGCCGGGCTTACCGACCCACATCACGCGTTCGTTTACGCCCGCCAAGGCGGCGGCGCCGGCCTTGTCCGTCAAAGCGGCGGTGAGCTTGGCCATCGCCGGCGGTTCGGCCGGGAGCCAAAGGAGCTTGGCGACCTTGCTCACGGCGGCGCCCTTGGTCGGCTTGGCCTTCGCGTCGCGGCCACCGCGATCCAAACCACGGACTACGGCCAACTGCATCGCCTTGTTGTCGAGCGAAACGGCGAGGTTGAGCATCTCTTCCATCGGACCGGCCTTGCCGGACTGCGAGACCAGCATGGCGAGGGCCTCGACCACGAAACCCGCGCCGTCGGCATTGGCGGCGGTCGCCTGCGCGGCGACGAGCTTGGCAATCGCGGTCTCCTTGCCGCGCATGCCGGTGAGAGCACCCTCACGGACCAGCGTATTCTGACCATGGGCCACCAGCAACTTGGCCAAGGCTACTTCCGCATCGGGGGAACCCGCGGCGCCGAGGCGAATGGCGAGGTGCGCCTGCACGATGACTTCCTTCTCGTCCGTCATGGCGAGAAGGTCGGGCAAGAGGTCAGGCGTCGCCAGACGAACGCCCGCGGCGCGGACCTGCGGGTCGGCATCCTTGAGCGCCGCACGCAAGGCCTCGGCGTCGAGCGCGTTCAGGCCTTCCAAGGTCCAGAGCGCATGAAGCCGGGCAAAGGCGTTGGCCACACCGGCGGCCTTCAAGGTCTGACGCAGGGCTGGGACGGCGGCAGCGTCGCCCGACTCGACGAGCAGGCGCTGGGCGGTGTCGCGCACCCAACCGGACGGATGGCGGAGCAACTCGACGCGCGCCAGCGTCGCGGCGGGCACCTTGACCGCGGCGACCTTGGTGGCCTTCTCCGGCACGATGCGCCAGATACGGCCGCGGTTCACGGGTTGCTCCAGCTTGCGGTCCTTGATGTTCGCGACGAGGTAGTGCGTCAGGAAGCCTTGGTGCTGGATGATCCCGCGGTACATATCGACGATGTAGATCGCGCCATCAGGGCCGTTGACGACCTGGACCGGACGAAAGCGTTCGTCGGTCGAAGCCAAGAACTCCTGGCCCGGGACGGCGGCGGCGCCCTTGACGACCCCGTCCTTCTCCGTGAGCACGATGCGCTTCACGAGGTTGGCCGCGGGCTCGGGAATGAAGGCGTTGCCATGGTAGGCGGGGCCGAAGAGGTCGCCACGGTACACGGCGGCGCCGCAGGTCGCGGTCGCCTTGGCCAACGTGCCATCCGGACGCAGCGTGCTGGCGTCGTAGCCGCGGTTCACGCCCGGCGTCGGGTGGATCGGGTAGACCGACTGGTCGGTGACGACGGGGCTGTTGACGCTCGTCACATTACGCAGGAGCGGGTTGCGCGCGAAGGCCGCAGCCGGGAGAAGGTCCGCGCGGAGGAGGTCGGAGTTGTAATTATAGTAAAGGCGGCCGGAGTCGTCCTGGCAGAGGCCATATTGGCCGCGGCCGAGGCCTGGGCCGCGCTGCCACGCGCCGGCATTGAGGCGGAAGCTCGTACCGTAACCGGCGCTCCAGATGCGGTTGTCCATCGCCCAGGTCGGCGTGTTGGCCATGTGCTCAGGCTGACCGCCGCGGGTGCCGTAATCGGTCGCGACGACCGTGCGCACATCCGCGACGCCCGTCCCTTTGGTGTCCTTGCAGAACCAGAGGTTCGGCGACTCGCCGATGAGGGCGCCGCCGTTGACGGCCAGCACCGAGCGGGGCATCACGAGGCCGTCGGCGAACGCGGTGGCCTTGTCCATCCGCCCCGTGCCTTGCGTGTCCTGCAGCAGGGAGATGCGACCGTTGGGCTCCTTCTCGCCGGCCCCGTCGACGTCGTTCATATAGCCGCGCATCTCGACCACGAACATGCGGCCTTGGTCATCGAAGCTGATCGCGATGGGCGACTGGATCATCGGCTCCGAGGCGACGAGCTCGATGCGGAAGCCCTTCTCGAGCTTGAACGTCTTCAGCTCCTCCTCCGGCGTGAGCACTGGGGCCGGCGGGAGCTTGAACTTCAGCGTGACCTCTTCGGGGCCAGCGTTGCCCTTATTGAGGGCGAACGCGGTCTGGGCGGCCAACAGGCAGCCGGCGGTGAGGCAAAAAGCGACAGGGGCCTTCATGGGGAATAGGGTCTACTAGAGCCTGTCCCTAGCCGGGCGCAAATGTTCCCGCCGGTCACTTGTCCTGCTGCTTCTTATTCCCGGGTTTCTTGACCAAAACCACAGGGACATCGTTGGCGAGGTCCGGCCCCGGGGTGCTCCGGCCCCGGGCGATGACGGCTTGCAGGGCGGCCTTCATGGCGGCGACGCGCTCCGGCTGTTCGGCGGCGAGGTTGGTCTTTTCGCCGGGATCCTTGGCCAAGTCGTAGAGCTGGAATTCCGGCAAGCCCTTCTCTTCCTTCGAACCAGGCTTCGGGGCGCTCCAGCCGCCGGAGCCCGGACAGAGCGCGAGCTTCCACTGGCCATCGCGGACGGCGAAGCTCCCGTTGATGGATTGGCTGACGATGGACTGGCGGGCGGCGCCTTCGCGGCCCAAGAGCCCGGGCAAGAACGAGACGCTGTCTTCGCCTGCGCTGGCCGGCACGGGCACCCCGAGCACGTCGGCGAACGTCGCCAGGAAATCAATCTGCCCGACGAGCTGCGGGTTGACGCTGCCGGGCTTCACCTTGCCGGGCCAACGGACGATGAAGGGCACGCGATGGCCACCTTCAAAGAGGTCGGCCTTGTGTCCGCGATAGAGGTAGCTGGGCTCGTGGCCCTTCGCCTGCAGCTCGTCGATCTTCGCCGCCGGCGAACAGCCGTTGTCGGAGGTGAACACGACCAGCGTGTTGTCGCGCAAGCCGAGCTGGTCGAGCTTCGCGAGCAGACGACCCACGTCGGCGTCGACCTGCCGCACGAAGTCGGCGTAGGGATTGAGTCCACTGGAACCCTTGAATTCATTGGTCGGAACGATGGGCGTGTGCGGGGCGTTCAGCGGCAGGTAGAGGAAGAACGGCTGCTTCGTCTCGGCGGCGGCGCTGGCGGTGACGGCCGCGATGGCCTGGTCGATCACGCCGGGCAGCACGTCGACCGCCTCGAACTTCGGGCCCGCCGGACCCGTGCGCAGCCAGGTCTTCGTCGCGGAAGGAATCTCCGTCGTACGGCGATCCTTGATCCAGACGAACGGCGGCATATCGAGCGAAGCGCTGATGCCGTAGAAACGGTCGAAGCCGTGGTCGAGCGGGCCGTCCTTGATGTCGGCCGCGTAGTCGACCTCCTTGGCCACCTTGGCGCCAGCGCCATCGAAGACGCCTTGGTCATCGGCGACCCCGCCGGACTTCAGGGCAAAGGACATCCCGAGGTGCCACTTGCCGAAGCACGCCGTCGCGTAGCCCTGCTGCTTGAGGAATCCGGCGACTGTCAGGCGGTCCTTGGCGATGAGCGGCGCCGAATACCCGCCGAGCACCCCGTTCTGCAAGCGCGTGCGCCAGTGGTAGCGTCCGGTCAGCAGGCTGTAACGCGAAGGCGTGCAGACCCCGGAAGTCGTGTGCCCATCCGTGAAACGCATCCCCTCGGCGGCCAAGCGATCCAGGTGCGGGGTCGGGATCTTGCCCTGCGGGTTGTAGACGGACACATCCCCAAGGCCGAGGTCATCGGCCAAGATCACGATGACGTTAGGCCGCTCAGCGGCCGATAAAGCCAGGGCGGCGAACAATCCGAGCAGCGTGGGGAAGCGCATGGATGCCAGTGAAGCATCACGACAGGCGGATGCAAGGCGAGGGAGATGGGGAGCACGGGCAAATGGTAGGGTCGGCACGGCGTGCCGACCGTTTGCCTCCTCACATCCCTCGCCCCCTACACTCTATCCTCGATTCAGCCATCTATCCTCGATCCTGCCCTCGATTCAGACTCATCAGGTCGTGACGCCGTCCCGACCCTACCCATTGGTGGTTCTTCTTGGGAGGGCGCGGCGGAGCCACGCCCCTACCCCAAGACACTCCGCACTCCGTCCTCTGTACTCCGTAATCCGTCCTCTGCACACCTCTTCCTGTTGCCTCCCGCCGTCCCTCCGACTACTCCTCCCCCACCCTTCCGCCATGTCGCCTCAAGAGCTCAAGAAAGTCCTGTCCTCCGGCCTCCTTTCCTTCCCCATCACCGACTTCTCGGCGAACGGCGACTTCAACCCCAACGGCTACGCCCAGCGCCTGCAGTGGTTGGCTCCGTACGGGGCCTCGGCGCTCTTCGCCGCTGGCGGCACGGGCGAGTTCTTTTCCCTGGAGCCCAAGGAATACTCCTCGGTGATCAAGACCGCCGTCGACACCTGCGACGGGCTCGTGCCCATCCTCGCCGGCGCGGGCGGCCCGACCCGTGTGGCCATCCAATACGCGCAGGAAGCCGAGCGCCTCGGCGCCAAGGGCATCCTCCTGCTGCCGCACTACCTCACCGAAACGAACCAGGAAGGCGTCGCCGCGCACGTCGACCAAGTCTGCAAGTCGGTCCAGATCGGCGTCGTCGTCTACAACCGCAACGTCTGCCGCCTGCAGCCGCACCATCTGGAGAAGCTCGCCGCCGCCAACCCGAACCTCATCGGCTACAAGGACGGCTTCGGCGACATCGAGCTCATGGTCTCCATCCGTCGTCGGATGGGCGACCGCTTCAGCTACCTGGGCGGCCTGCCCACCGCCGAAGTCTACGCCGCGGCCTACAAGGCCATGGGCGTGCCGGTCTACTCTTCGGCCGTGTTCAACTTCATCCCGCAGGCCGCGATGGACTTCTACCATGCCATCGCGCGGGACGACGTCGCCACGCAGAACCGCCTGCTCGACACCTTCTTCCTGCCGTACCTCGAGATCCGCAACAAGAGCGCCGGCTACGCCGTCAGCATCATCAAGGCCGGGGCGACCCTCGTCGGAAGTCGAACAGCTCGCCGCCCTCCTCGCGAAGGCCGGCGTGAAGTGAGCCGCGCCCTTTGAAGGAAATCCCCACCAGCCCGTCCGACCCCCTCCGCGACGCCGTCGCGAAGGTGATGTGGCGCGTGCTGCCGCTGTTCATCGTGATGTTCATCGTGAACTACGTGGACCGCGTGAACGTCAGCTTCATCAAGGAACACCTGCACACGGACCTCCGGCTCAACGACGAGGCGTTCGGCTTGGGCGCGGGGCTCTTCTTCATCGGCTACGCCGTCTTCGAAGTCCCCTCCAACCTGATTCTCCAGCGGCTCGGCGCGCGCCGCTGGCTGGCCCTCATCGCCCTGCTCTGGGGCGCAGCGGCCACTTGCATGGCCTTCGTGCAGACGGCCGAGCAGTTCTACGGCATGCGCTTCCTCCTCGGGGCGGCCGAAGCCGGCTTCTTCCCCGGCGTCATCTACTACCTGACCCGTTGGCTGCCGGCGGCCAACCGCGGTAAGGCCATCGCGCTCTTCTTGAGCGGCTCGGCCATCGCCTCCGTGCTGTCGGGCCCGCTCTCCGGCTACCTCCTGCAGTTCCACCCCTACGGGCTCAAAGGCTGGCAGTTCATGATCGTCGCCGAAGGGGCCTTCTCCATCGTCCTCGCGGTGTTCACGTGGCTATGGCTCGACTCGCTGCCGCACGAAGCCCGCTGGCTGCACGACGACGAACGCGCCGCGCTGACCCGCACCCTCGAGACGGAAGCCGCCGCGGCCAACCAAGCCGGCCGGCCCAGCGTCTGGACGTTGCTTGGCGACCTGCAGATCCTGCTCTTCTGCGGCATCTACTTCGCCATCCAGCTGACGATCTACGCCGCCACCTTCTGGCTCCCGACGATCATCCGCTCGATGGGCACGCTGAGCGAGCTCCAGGTCGGCTGCCTGAATTCCCTGCCGTGGCTGATCTCCATCGTCGGCATGGTCCTCGCCGCCGCGGGCGCCGCGCGCTGGAAGCACCCGCAAGCGTGGGTCTCCGGCGCGCTGCTCGTCGCCGGCCTCGGCATGCTTCTGGCCACGACGGGCGGTCCGATCTTCGCGTTCGTGGCCATCTGCTTCGCCGCGCTCGGGTTCAAGTCGGCGGCGTCGCTCTTCTGGCCGATCCCGCAGGGCTACCTGGACGCCCGCATCGCCGCGGCGGTCATCGCGCTCATCAATTCGCTCGGCAACCTCGGCGGCTTCGTCGCGCCCTACACCTTTGGTTGGCTGAAGGAGCACACCGGCTCCATCCAAGGCGGGCTCTACGCCCTCGCCGCCACCTCCGTCCTCGCCGCGGGCCTCGTCTTCCTCGTCCGCACCAAACCCCGCGCCTAAACGCCTCCTTTACTTCCGATGTCCTCTCCCCTGATCCAATCCGTCCGCGTGGTGCCCGTCGCCGGCCATGACAGCATGCTGCTCAACCTCAGCGGCGCGCACGGCCCGTGCTTCACGCGCAACATCGTCCTGATCACGGACAACGCCGGCCACACCGGCCTCGGCGAAGTCCCCGGGGGCGAGAAGATCCGCCAGACGGTGGAGGACGCGACGCCGCTGCTGCTCGGCCAGCCGATCGACGCCTACGCCACGCTGCTGACCAAGGTCAGCGCGGCCTTCTCCGACCGCGACGCTGGCGGCCGTGGGCTCCAGACGTTCGACCTCCGCGTGACCATCCACGCCGTGACGGCGATCGAATCCGCCTTGCTCGACCTGCTTGGGCAGTTCCAGCAGAAGCCGGTCGCCGCGCTCCTCGGTAAAGGCCAACAGCGCTCCGAAGTCGAGATGCTCGGCTACCTCTTCTTCATCGGCGACCGCCGCAAGACCACCCTCGGCTACCGCGACGAGGCAGGCTCGCCACACGCGTGGCATCGCCTCCGCAATGAGGAAGCCCTGACCCCCGAGAGCATCGTCCGCCAGGCTGAAGCCGCCCAAGAGCGCTTCGGCTTCCAGGACTTCAAGCTCAAGGGCG
>JBEGRN010000103.1:0-5908 GCA_041180425.1 Verrucomicrobiota bacterium | reverse complement strand
GGCTTCACCTTGAGGGAGCCTTGGATGCGGCGGGCCGTCTCGCGGTTGGCAAAGACCTTTAACGCGGGGTTTTGGCGGAGCAGGGCGGCGAGGCCGATGCAGTGGTCCGAGTGCTCGTGGGTGATGAGGACCGCGTCGACGGCCGCGCAGGCGAGGCCGAGCTTGGCCAGCGAGGCTTCCAGCCGCGGGCCTTGGAAACCCGCGTCCAGCATGATGCGGGTGCCCCCGGCCTCCAGGATCGAGCAGTTGCCGGAACTGCTCGTGCCGAGGATGTGGAAGGCGAAGGCCATGCGGAAGCCGTAGCAAACCTGCCATCGGTCCGTCTTCAAGCCGCCATTCGGCTTTTCGCTTGAGGAGGTTTCCCGTCGGGGCGAGACTGACCGTATCCCACCTGCCATGCATACCCTTCCTCGCGTCATCTGCATCATCATGGGAGGCGGCCGCGGTTCCCGCCTGTACCCGTTGACCAAGGATCGCTGCAAGCCGGCTGTGCCGCTCGCCGGCAACTATCGCCTCGTCGACATCCCGATCAGCAACTGCCTCAACTCGGGCTTCAACCAGATCTTCGTGCTCACGCAGTTCAACACGGCGTCCCTGCACAAGCACATCCAGCAGACCTACAAGTTCGACGGTTTCGGCCGCGGCTTCGTCGACATCCTCGCCGCCGAGCAGACCGGCGACAAGGAGTCCTGGTACCAAGGCACGGCCGACGCGGTCCGCCAGAACCTCCACCACTACAACCTGAAGGACGAGGACCTCGTGCTCATCCTTTCGGGCGACCAGCTCTACCGCCTCGATTTCGCCGACCTCGCCCGCCAGCACATCGAGTCGGCCGCCGACGTCACCATCGCCGCGAAGGCCATGCCTTCCGACCAGGTTTCGGCCCTCGGCGTGATGCGCGTGAACCCGGACCTGCGCGTTTCGGAGTTCGTCGAGAAGCCCAAGGACCCAGAGGTCATCAAGTCCCTCGTCCTCGGCGGCGCCGCCCGCGCCCGCTTGGCCGACCAGTCCGACCGCCCGTACTGCTTGGCCTCGATGGGTATCTATCTCTTCTCCGGCCGCGTGATGCGCGAGGCCTTGGCCGACCCGGCGCAGACCGACTTCGGCAAGGAAGTGATTCCCGGCCTGCTCAAGACCAAGCGCATGATGGGCTACGTCTTCGATGGCTACTGGGAAGACATCGGTACGGTCGGCTCCTTCTGGGAGTGCAACCTCACGCTGACCGATCCGGTGCCGCCGTTCGACTTCTTCGACGGCGCCAACCCGGTCTACACCCACGCCCGTTACTTGCCCACCGCTAAGCTCAATGGCTGCAACGCCCATCGCGTGCTCATGGCGGACGGGGCCATCGTCGACGATTCCGAGATCCATCGCTGCGTCATCGGCGTGCGTTCGGTCATCCGCGGCGGCTCCCGCCTCGAGAACGTCGTCATGATGGGCGCCGATGCCTTCGAGCGTCCGCATGACCTCGCCAAGAACCATGGCCTCGGGCGTCCGGACATCGGCGTCGGCCCGAACTGCTTCATCCGCAACGCGATCATCGACAAGAACGCCCGCATCGGCGCTGGCTGCCGTCTTTCCCCGACGGGTCTGCCCGAGAAGTGGGAGAACGAGTCCTTGTTCGTCCGTGACGGCGTCATCGTGGTCAAGAAGGGCGCGGTCGTTCCCCCTGGCACGGTGGTCGGCGAATGAAAAACTTCGGGCGTACCTACTGGTTCACCTGGGGCTTCCTGATCTTGGCGGCCTCCTTCACTGGAGTGTCCTCTTCGGTCAAAGGGGCCTTCTTCGGCGGCATGATCGCCGCCTTGGTCTCGACCTTGGCCACGCGCCCGTATGAGCGCCTCGGCGCCCGCTACGCCCCCTTGCTCGGTGCCGTGCTGGGCCTGCTTTGGGCGGTCGCTAAACTCTACTACGTCCAGTGGACGGGCGATGCCGAGGATTATGCCTTCGCGCGTTGGAATATCGGGACCGACATCGCCATCCATGCCGCCGGTTTCGCGGGCGGGGCCTTGCTGGCGGCCTTAGCGGCTGTGCAGCCTTTAGGGCGCTCAGTCTTCGCCGGCGGTCTGCTGGCCGCCGCCATGACGGCGGTGCCTTACGGCTTCATCGGTTGGGTGGATTATCGCGTGGCCGGGCCGGTCGAGGTCGTGTTGTTCGCCTCCGCCGAAGTGCCCGCCAATGAGGCGCCGCTGCGTCGCCCAGGCTCCGAGGCGCCGGTGTTGGCCGACGATGAGATCAAGGCGTTGAAGGAATCTCTGCTGGTCGTCGACGGCCCAGGCGGGCTCGAGGTCCTCGATGATGCCGGCCGTCGCCATTGGCCCCTTTGGCGCAAGCGCTTCACCTATCCCGGTAACCGCAGCGGTCCCGTGCGGCGCGTCCTGGTGTTTATTCCCTTGGACGAGAAGTCGGCGGACGGTAGGCCAATCGACCGTTTAGGGAGCTGGTCCTTTGTTGTCGGCGCCGATCCGAAGGGAGTCAGCGTCGTTCGGCTTACCGCCGATTATAAGGCCGTCACGACGGCTCCCGAAACGTTCAGGGCGATCGACATCACCCTGACGCAGGGAGGGCAACTGGAGCACGTGAAGGCTTTCCAGCCTTTTCAGCTCTGCTCCATCGAGGTCGTACGACACTCGCCCTTTGGCCAGTTCTACTTGCCGGATCCGGTGAAGTCGGGGCTGCCGTATGCCTTCGACTACGTCTATACCGATGTCCGGCGGAAGGCCTTCGAGGAGTTTCAAAAGCGGCCTGAACCGCCCGCCTGGGCGCCGGAGATACCTAAACCTGCTGGAGGCCATGCACCCGGTGCCGGCGGCAAGCCCGCCGGAGCGAAGTAGGGCTCAGTTCGTCGAACTGAGGAAGTCGCGGTGGAGCGAGGCGTAGGCGCCGTCGAGGGCGACGAGCTCGTCGTGCGTACCGCGTTCGACGATGCGGCCCTGGTCCATGACCAGCACCTGGTCGGCCTTGCGGATCGTGCTGAGGCGGTGGGCGACCACGAAGCTCGTGCGGCCCTTCATCAGGCGGGCCAAGGCGAGCTGCAGGCGGGATTCGGTCAGCGTGTCCACGGCGCTGGTAGCCTCATCGAGCACCAGGATGCGCGGGTTGGCCATGAGCGCGCGGGCAAAGGCGACGAGCTGCTGCTGACCCAGCGAGAGGCCACGCCCTTTTTCCGAACACTGCGTGTGGATGCCGCCCGGGAGGGCTTCGATGAGATCTAGGCAGTCGAGGTCGCGGAAGGCTTGGCGGACTTCCTCGTCGGAGGCGTCGGGACGGGCGGACTTCACGTTGTCGGCGATGGTGCCGGCGAAGAGGAAGTTCTGCTGGAAGACGAAGCCCGTCTGGCGTCGCAAGGAGACCTGCTGGATGTTCGCGAGGTCGAGGTTGTCGAGGCGGATGACGCCGGAGTCGGGTAACTGGAACTTCGCGAGCAGGCCGATGATGGTCGACTTGCCGGAGCCCGTGTGGCCGACGAGCGCGATGACCTGGCCTGGCTGGGCGACGAACGAAACCCCGTGCAGCACGCGCTGTCCGGGGAGGTACGAGAAGGCGACGTCCTGGAACTCCACCTTGCCCTTGAGCGGCGGGCATTCTTGGGCCGTCGGGGCGTCCGTCCAAGCCGGGGCGGTGTCCAGCAGGCGGAAGTACCGCTCGGCGCCCGCCATGGCCAAGGTGGCTTCGGAGAGCTGCGTCCCGATGATCGTGATCGGCGAAAAGAAGAGGTCGGCCAGGAAGAAGAACGTCAGGAGGTCGCCGAGGCCCGTGCCGCCGCCCGAAAGCGCGGCCCAGCCGCCGACGCCAACGAGGGCCGCCAGGAAACCTTGGGAATTGAGTTCGAGCAACGGCAGGTAGAGGGCGCTGAGGCTGGCGGTCTTGACGACGTTTCCAGCCAAGGTGTGGACGAGGCGGGAGAAGATGCCGGCGTTGGTGTCCTCGCGGGCGAAGCCTTGGGTCACGCGGATGCCCTGGACGGTCTCAGCCAAGGCCGAGGTCACCCGCGAGAAGCTCTCCTGCTGGATGCGCGAGGCCTGCAGGATCTTGCCCCGGAAGAAGCCATGGATGAGCAACAGGCAGGGCACGATGGCCAGCAGGACCAAGAAGAGCTTCGGGTTGACCCAGAGCATCAGGCCAGCCGCGCAGGTCATCTGGCCGAAGGAGACGACGGTGATGAAGAAGTTGTTCTGGATGCCGTTGCGCATGGCCTCGATGTCCGAGATCATGCGGCTGATGAGGCTGCCATGGCGGCGGCCGTGGAAGAACGACAGCGGCTGGGTCAGCAGGTGCTTCATCAGCTTGTCGCGGAGGTCGCGCAGCACGGCTTCGCCGATCTGGTGGGCCAAGCGGATGCGCCAATAGAGCGCGATGTCGGCAACGATGACGGCCCCAAGGAAGAGCAGGAGCCATTCGGCGGTCGCGACGCCGTCGCCCGCGGTGATGGGGCCCTTGATGATGTGGCCGACGATCCACGCGAGCATCGGCAGGGCCATGGCGCGGAAGGCGCAGAGCCAGAGCAGGGCGTTGCGCTGGCCACGGTGGGCCTCCGTGAACGAGAGCAGGCGCGCGATGGTGGACCAGCGCAACGGCAGGCGATCGGGTTCCTCCTCGTCGGGGCGGATCCGGCGGACGGCGATCTCGAGGCGGGAAGGTTGGCTCATGCCTGGGCTCCTTCCGATTGGATGAGGATGGCGCGGCGGTAGTGCCCGTCTTCGGCCATGAGCTGTTCGTGCGTGCCTTGCTGGATGAGGCGCCCGCGGTCGAGCACCAGGATGAGGTCGGCGCGGCGGAGGGTGCTCAGGCGGTGCGCGACGATGAACGTCGTACGGCCTTCCATGGCGGCCTCCATCGCTTCCATGATCTCCTTCTCCGTCTCGGCGTCGATGGCCGAGGTCGGGTCGTCCAGCAGCAGCACCGTCGGCTCGAGCAGCAGGGCGCGGGCAATGGCGAGACGTTGGCGCTGGCCGCCAGACAGGTTGACGCCGCCTTCGCCCAGGAAGGTCTCGTAGCCTTCGGGGAAGGCCATGATGAAGTCGTGCGCCCCCGCGATCTTGGCCGAGCGTTCGATGCGCTCTTGGCTGGCGTCGGGGTGGCCGAAGGCGATGTTCGCCGCGATGGTGTTGGAGAACAGGAAGTTCTCCTGGAAGACCATCCCGACCTGCCGGCGCAGCTCCTGCAGGGGGAGCGTGCGGACGTCATGCCCGTCCAGCAGCACGCGGCCGTGGCGGGGGTCGTAGAAGCGCGGGATGAGCGAGAGCAGGGCGGACTTGCCCGCGCCCGTGGCGCCGGCGATGGCGATGCGGCGGCCGGGTTCGGCGACGAAGTTCACGTCCTTCAGCACCGTCGCGTTCTCGTTGTATTCGAAGGAGACGTTGTCGAACGTCACGCGGCCGAGGAAGCGGCCAGGCGAGCGGGCGTCGGCTTGCGAAGCCACGCCGGGATCGGTGTCGAGGATCTCGAAGATGCGCTTGGCGCCGGCGAGGGAGACCTGGGCGTTGTCGACCACCGCGGCCACCGTGGTCACCTGTGTCGCGAACTGCTGGAGCAGGCCGGCGAAGGTCACGAGGCCCGTGCCGAGGGAGATCTGGCCCTGCATCACCAGCCAGCCGCCGTAGCCCAGCAGGATGATCATGGAGAGGCGGTTCAGCCCGTCGATGACCGGCCAGAAGAGGGCGATCTCGCCGAACACCTTGCGCTTCTGGACGCGGATGTCCTCGCTCCAGCCGGCGAAGCGGCCCAGCACCCGGCCTTCGAGCGAGAAGCCTTTGACGACCTGGATGCCTTGGACGTTCTCGGAGAAACCGAGCACCATGCGGTCCATGAGGTCACGGTTCTCTTCGTAGGCCGGGCGGACTTTCTTGGAGAAACGCACCGCGAACCAGATCTGGATCGGCAACACCGAGAGGCAGGCCAGCGTGAG
>JBEGRN010000102.1:0-5937 GCA_041180425.1 Verrucomicrobiota bacterium | reverse complement strand
GATTTAGCCCGTCGGGAGCGCGGCGAGGTCGAACGGCTTGTGGCCGATGTGCGCGGCGATCTCGTTGAACGCTTCGACTTCAGCCTTGGAGAACAGCAGACCGCCGGCCTTCTGGCTGCGCGCGGCGAAGGTCGCCTCGAGCTGGCCGGGGAGCATGCACTTCTCGTTGCCGTGGCCGAGGACGTCGTCGATGACGGCCTTGACGTTCTGGCCTTGGGTGCGGCCCTTGGCGAAGGCGCCTGAGCTGATGGCCTCGGGGTGGATCACCTGGAAGAAGAAAGCGCAGGCCTGCTTCTCGCCGGGGACGTGCGTGCGGCTGCGGATGGTCGGGAGCGAGCCGCCGATGTAGCCGGCGACGATTTCGTTGATGAGCGAGAGGCCGTAGCCCTTGTGCGCGCCGAAGGGGATCAGCGAGACCGCTTCGTTCGGGTCGAGGGTGACCTTGCCGTCCTTGTCCACGGCGGCGTCGGGCGGGAGCGGCTTGCCTTCGCGCTTGAGGACCTGGACGCGGCCCATGGCGATGACGGACGTCGCCCAATCGATCACGATCGGGAAGCCCAGTTCATTGGTGGTCGGGAAGCCCCAGGAATGCGGGTTGGTGCCGAGCGTCGGGAACTTGCCTTGGAAGGGGACGACTTCGGCGAGCGTGGCGGTGCAGTTCGTGTAGGCGATGTAGCCGCGCTTAGCGGCTTCCATCACGTAGCCGCCGCCCCAGAGGTAGTGGAAGGCGTTGTCGACCGAGACCGTGCCGACGCCGTATTGGTCGGCGAGCTCGATGCAGCGCTCGATGGCGTCGACGGCGACGGCCTGGCCGAGCTTCTGGTGGGCGTCCCAGACTTCCGTGGCGGCGAAGCGCGAGGCCTTCTTGGTCACGCTGGCGTTGGGCGTGCAGCCCGGGACCTTGGCGCCGGAGCCGAAGAGCTCGTCGAGGTGGAGCGCCTTCAAGGCGTTGTGCGTGCGGATGCCGTGGTGCGTGGCCATGCTGGCCATCTGGGCGGCTTGCGCGGATTCCTTGGCGCCGAAGCCGCGCTTGACGTAGGCGGCGGTGACGAGCGCCTCGTGGGCGGCGCGGGGGACAACGTAGAAGACTTCGCTCATGGTAGGGGAGGAGAGGGGGCGGTTAGACGACCTTCTTGACCGGGACTTCCGGGTTGATCTGCGCGAGCGGCTTTTCGCCGTTCATCGCGCGGATGAGGTTGGTGACGGCGGCGACGGCTTGGCGCTGGACGCTTTCGGCGGTGCGGGAGCCGATGTGCGGGGTGACCACGCAATTAGGCAGCTTGGTCAGCGGGTGGTCGGCGCGCGGCGGTTCTTCGTCGAGCACGTCGGTACCGTAGCCGCCGACCTGGCCGGACTTGAGCGCGGCCGCGATGTCGTCGGTGTGGACGATCTCGCCGCGGGCGCAGTTGAGGATGAGCACGCCCTTCTTCATCTTCGCGATGTTCTCGGCGCGGATGAGGTCGCGCGTCTCGGGGGTCAGGTTGGTGTGCAGGGAAAGGTAGTCGGAGACCGCGAAGACGTCGTCCATCGTGGCGGCGCGCTGTACGTCGTATTGGGCGGCGAACTTGTCGTCCCAGTAGAGGTCGAAGCCGACGACCTTCATGCCGAAGGCACGGGCGCGGATGGCGACTTCCTTGCCGATGCGGCCCATGCCGATGATGCCGATGGTCTTGTCGAGCAGCTCATGGCCGGTCTTGCGCTTCCAGCCGCCGGAGCGGGTGGAGTCGGTGTGGAAGTAGAAGTTCTTCTCGAGCGCGAGCAGGAGGAGGAAGGTGTGTTCGGCGACGGTCGTGTGGTTGACGCCAGGGGTGAAGAGGAGGGGGATGCCCTTGGCCGTGAGCGTCTTCACGTCGATCTTATCGACGCCGATGCCGTACTTGGAGACCACCTTGAGGCGGGGGAGGGCTTTCTCGATGACCGCGGCCGTGATCATGTCGTCACCGCAGATGTAACCGTCGAAGCTGCCCATCAGCGCCAAGGTGTCGGCTTCGTTGAGCGGGCCGCGGGCGGTGACGACTTCCCAGCCGGTCGCAGCCAGCATCTTATGGTGTTCGCCGGGGGTGTCTTGGAAGGAGGTGGTCGTGAGCAGAATACGAGGCTTCATGGGTGCCTTCCAAAAGAACCCCAGTCCCTTGGGGAGTCAAAGAAAGTCTAGGGTGGACAGCCCAAAGCCGTGGGTCAAATAGTGCCCTATGCAAGAGGTTACCCCCGCCCCCCGCTCTAACCACCGCTGGATCATCCTCGCCCTGCTGTTTTTTGCGACGACGATCAATTACATCGACCGCTCGATCCTTTCGCTGATCAAGCCCGAGTACTTGGATAAAGAGCTAGGTTGGACCAATACCGAGTATGGGTATGTGAATTCGGCCTTCCAGTTCGCCTACGCCCTGGGCTTGCTAGGGTTCGGTTGGTTCATCGACCGTTTCGGGACGAAGATCGGCTATACGGTTTCCATCGTCTTTTGGTCCTTGGCCGCCGCCGGCCATGCGGCCGTGGCCTCGGTGTTTGGCTTCGGTGTGGCTCGCGTCTTCCTGGGCTTGGGTGAAGGCGGTAATTTCCCTGCTGCCATCAAGACGGTCGCCCAGTGGTTCCCCCGCGCTGAGCGCGCTTTCGCGAACGCGCTGTTCAATTCCGGCTCCAACATCGGATCTGTCATCGCCCCGCTCGTGGTCTTGCCGATCGCGGCCGCCTGGGGCTGGCGCTCGACCTTCGTCATCGCCGGCGCTGCCGGGATCCTCTGGGTCTTCTTCTGGCTGCCGCTCTTCCGCAATCCTCCTGCGCAAGCCGATGATTCGCCCGCCGACGAGGAAAAGGTCTCTTGGGGCAGCTTGTTCGGGACGCGTCAGGCCTGGGCCTACATGGTCTGCAAGTTCCTGACCGATCCGGTGTGGTGGTTCTACCTGATTTGGCTCCCTGACTACTTCAAGAAAGAGCAACACCTCGACCTGAAGGCTCTTGGCGTGGTTCCCAGCTTGCTCGACCCGATCGCTTTCTTCGGTTGGATGTTCAGCCAGCCGCTCGTGGTCCTCTATTCCATCGTGACCGTGCTCAGCATCTTCGCCGGCTGGCTGGTGAAGCGCTTCGCCGAAAGCGGCTTCGACATCGTGAAGGTCCGCAAGATCTCGATGCTCATCTTCGCTCTCTGCTCGTTGCCGATCTTCTTCGTCCGTGGTCTCGGCATGTGGCAGGCGGTGATGCTCATCGCCTTTGCCGCTTCGGCCCACCAAGCGTGGTCGGCCAGCATCTACGCGACGATTTCCGATACCTTCCCGAAGAAAGCGGTGGCCTCCGTGTCAGGCCTCGGCGGCTTCGCTGGTTCTATTGGCGGCATGATTTTCCCGATCGTTGCAGGTATGGTCCTCGACGCCAACCCGACCGGCGGCTACGCGTTGCTCTTCAGCTTCTGTGCCTTTGCCTACGTCGTGGCCTTCGCCATCCACCATCTCTTGGTGCCGAAGCTCGAGATGGCCGAGGTCTAAGCCTCGTTGCCATGCCAATAAAAAGGGCCCCGCAAGGGGCCCTTTTGCTTGCCGGAGTTGCAGGGGTTAGCCTGCGACGACGAGGTTGACGATACGTCCTGGGACGACGATTTCCTTCACGATCGGCTTACCTTCGAGGAACTTCTGGACGCTCGGGTCGGCCTTGGCCATGGCGAGGAGGGCTTCCTTCGTCGTGTCCTTGGCGACCTTGACGGTGGCGCGGACCTTGCCGTTGACCTGGAAGATGATCTCGACGGTCGATTCGACTAGCTTGGCGGCGTCGAACTTCGGCCAGGCGGCACAGCTGACGCTTTCCTGATGGCCGAGGCGCGACCAGATCTCTTCGCACACGTGCGGGGCGAACGGGGCGACCAATCGGACGAAGGTCTCGACGGTCTCGCGGCGCAAGGCAGGGGCCTTCTCGGCGGCGTTCATCAGGATCATCATCTGCGAGATGGCGGTGTTGAACTGCAGCGTCTCGATGTCCTTGCCGACCTTCTGGATGGTGCGGTGGAGTTCGCGCACGAAGTCCTCGGGCTCCTGAGCCTGGTCGTTGATTTTGGCGGAAGGACCGCCGGTGGCTTCATCGACCGAGAGGCGCCAGAGGCGCTTGAGGAAGCGGGTGATGCCGGAGATGCCTTCGGAGCTCCAAGGCTTGGAGGCCTCGAGGGGTCCGAGGAACATCAGGTACATGCGGAGCGCGTCGGCGCCGTGGTCCTTGACGATGGAGTCGGGGTTGACGACGTTACCGCGGCTCTTGGACATCTTCTCGCCGTCTTCGCCCATGATGAGGCCTTGGTGGAAGAGCTTGGTGAAAGGCTCGGCCGTCGGCAGGACGCCGATGTCGTGCAGGAAGCGGTGCCAGAAGCGCGCGTACAGCAGGTGCAGCACGGCGTGCTCGGCGCCGCCGATGTAGAAGTCGGGGCAGCCCCAGTACTTCAGCGCGTCTGCCGAGGCGATGTCCTTGGCGTTCTGCGGGTCGAGGTAGCGCAGGTAATACCAGCAAGAGCCCGCCCACTGGGGCATGGTGTTGGTCTCGCGCGAAGCCTTGACCCAGAGCGGGCCGGGCTGGGCCTGCGACTGCGGGACGGTGGCGCCGCTGGCCACGTCATACCAGACTTCGGTCCATTCGGGCTCCTTCGACAGCGGCGAATCGCCGGTCGGGGAGGGCTGATAGGACTTCACCGTCGGGAGCGTGAGCGGCAGCTGCTTGGAGGTCAGCGGCACGGCGCAGACCTCGACGCCGTTAAGCTGGCAGGTGACCGGCTCCTTGGGCAGGAATTCGCGGACTTCGGAATCGGCCGGGATCTTGGCGTAGTCGGCGCGCGAGACCCAGAGGAGCGGGAAGGGCTCGCCCCAGTAGCGTTGGCGCGAGAAGAGCCAGTCGCGGAGCTTGAAGTTCACGGCGAGCTTGCCCTGGCCCTTGGCGGCGAGGTCGGCGGTGATCTTCTTCTTGGTCTCGGTGGCGGAGAGGCCGTTGAAGGGGCCGGAGTTCACCATAGGTCCGTCTTCGGTCCACGGCTGTTCGTTGACGTCGATGGCGTCCTTGGAGCCGACGACCTGGATGATCGGCAGCGAGAACTGCTTGGCGAATTCCCAGTCGCGCTCGTCGTGCGCGGGCACGGCCATGATGGCGCCCGTGCCGTAGGTGATCAGGACGTAGTCGGCGGTCCAGACGGGGATCTTGGCGCCGTTGACGGGGTTGAGGGCGTAGGCGCCCGTGAAGACGCCGGTCTTCTTCTTGTCGGCGAGGTCGGTGCGCTCGAGGTCGCTCTTGTTGCGGACAGCGGCGACGTAGGCGGAGACGGCGGCCTTTTGTTCGGCCGAGGTGATCTTCTCAAGCAGCGGGTGCTCGGGCGCGATGACCATGTAGGTCGCGCCGAAGAGGGTATCCGGACGCGTCGTGAAGACGGTCAGGGAGTCGGCATGCCCGTCGAGTTTGAAGGTGACCTCGGCGCCTTCGGACTTGCCGATCCAGTTCTTCTGGAGGCGCTTGGTGGAGTCGGGCCAATCGACGTGGTCGAGGCCTTCGATGAGCTTGTCCGCGTAGGCGGTGATGCGCAGCACCCACTGGCGGATCGGGCGGCGTTCGACGGGGTGGTTGCCGCGTTCAGAGCGCGGGCCTTCGGCGGTGTTCTGCACTTCCTCGTTGGCCAAGACCGTGCCGAGGGCCGGGCAGAACCACACCGGCTTTTCGGAGACGTAGGCCAAGCCGTGGCGGAAGAGCTTGAGGAAGATCCACTGCGTCCAGCGGAAGTAGTTCTCGTCGGTCGTGGACAGCTCGCGGTCCCAGTCGATGGCGAAGCCGAGCATCTGCAGCTGGCGGCGGAAGTTGTCGATGTTGCGGCGCGTCTGCACCGCCGGGTGTTCGCCTGTGGCGATGGCGTGCTGTTCGGCGGGCAGGCCGAAGGCGTCCCAGCCCATCGGGTGGAGGACGTTGAAGCCTTGGGCCTTCTTG
>JBEGRN010000101.1:0-11501 GCA_041180425.1 Verrucomicrobiota bacterium | reverse complement strand
GCCTTCGTTGTAGAGCTTGCAGTCGGCGCGCACGGCGGCGTCGGGCGAAAGCGTCGACAGCACGGAGCCGGCGTTGAAGATCATGTCGGCCAGCGCGCGCGGGTCGGCGTCGGCGATGCGCGTCAACCAAGCCAGCAGGGAGACGTCGAGCGGGGTGGTCGTCGGGCTCTGCAGCAGCAGGGTGTCCGAGATGATGCCGCACATCATGAGGCCGGCGATCTGCGGGCTGGGCGTGAGCCCGGCGGTGCGTGCGGGTTGCCGAGGCGGTGGTGGTCGACGACCTCGGCGATCTCGACCTCGTTGGCGCCGTCGACGGCCTGCGAGAGCTCGTTGTGGTCGACCAGCACGAGGCGGGTGCGGACGGGCTTGAGGATGTCGGACTTCGAGAACACGCCGACGAGGCGGGCGTCCTCGTCGATGACATGGTAGATCAGCGCGTTGGACTGGATGATGCGGCGGCGGATGACGCCGAGCTTCTCCTGCGGGCTGAAGCGGGGGGCGTCGCGCTGCACGAGGCCGCCCACGAGGGTGGCGGCGCGCACGGCCCAGGCGGTGGTGGCGCTGTCGGTGTCGGCGTAGGCGACGGAGACCTTGCTGTCCTTGGCGAGGGCGAGGGTGTCCGCCTTCATGCGGTGTCCGCCGGTCACGATGATCAGGCGCACGCCCATCGTGATGGCGCGGCGATGCACGTCGTCGCGGTCGCCCACGACGATGACGCTCTTGTTGTTGGGGATGCCTTCGAAGGTCGCGGACTTGCCGAAGGACTCGAGCTCCATGGCGGCGACGCGCACGTAGAGTTCGTCGACGGCGGTCTGGTCGAAGGCGATGACTTCCGTGCCCCCGATGGAGCGGATGATGGCGCCGATCGAGCTGTGCACCTTGCGCATCGAGGTCGCGCGCTTGGGCTTGGGGATGAAGTAGTCGCCGAGGCCGAAGATGGAGACGTAGCCGTCGAGGCGGCCTTCGCGGTCGAGGACGGGCAAGGCGCGGACGTCGTGCAGGTCGAGGAGCTCGAGGGCGCGGGCGCAGGTGTCGTCGACGGAGACGACGTACGGGTTGCGCTGCATGATGTCCTCGACGCGCGGGGTGACGTCACCGACGAATTCCGGCAGCGTGGCGCCGAAGCGGTTCAGGATCGCGTCGATACGGGCGTTGGAGTTGCCGCAGCGGGCGGCGACGTAGCCGGGTTGGCCGGAGGCTTCCTTGAACGCCGCGTAGGCCATCGCCGAACAGATCGCGTCCGCGTCCGGGTTCTTGTGCCCGATGATGTAGGTCGGGGCGGACGGACGGTCGGTCGGGGACGGAATGGGCGGGGGGACGGACATGGAGACGCTGGTGGCACCCGGAGGTGCGCTAGCACTTCTAGCCCTGACAGCGAGGGGAGGGAAGAGGGAAGTGGCCGGAACAGGAAACCCCTGCGGGCGCAGGGGTTTCAAATCCGTTCATGAAAGGCCGCCAGGGCCCAGCGTGGCTTAGCGAGCGAACGGGTAATCGGTATAGCCCTTGGCCCCGGAGGCGTAGAAGGTGTTTTCGTCCGGGGTGTTGAGGGCCAAGCCTTGTTCGAGGCGGCGCGGGAGGTCGGGGTTCGCGAGGAACGGCACGCCGTAAGCGATAGCGTCCGCCCAGCCGGCCTGGATGGCGGCGTCGCCTTGGGGGCGGTCGAAGCCGCCGGCGGTGATGAGCACGCCCTTGAAGCAGTGGCGGAGCTCCTTCGGCCCGACGCCGTCCTTGGCGCCGTGGGCGAGGTCCTGGGCGGTCACGCGCGTGACGTGCGCATAGGCGAGCTCGAGCTTGGAGAGTTCGCCGAGGACGTAGCTGAAGGTGCGCTGCGGGTCGGAGTCGTGCATGTCGTTGAACACGCCGCCGGGCGAGAGGCGGATGCCGACGCGGTCGGAGCCCCAGACGGAGACGACGGCGGAGGTGACCTCCAAGGTCAGGCGGGCGCGGTTCTCGACGGAGCCGCCGTAGCCGTCTTCGCGCTTGTTCGTGCCGTCGCGGAGGAACTGGTCGAGGAGGTAGCCGTTGGCGTTGTGGATCTCGACGCCGTCAAAGCCGGCCTGCTTGGCGAGGCGGGCGCCGCGGACGTATTCGGCGACGATACCGGGCATCTCTTCCGTGCGCAGGGCGCGTGGGACGACGTAGTCGGCCATCTCTTTGCCGGTCCAGAGCTGGCCCTTAGGGGCGATGGCGGAAGGGGCCACCGGGAGTTCGCCGTTCGGCTGATAGGCCGGGTGCGAGATGCGGCCGACGTGCCAGAGCTGGAGGAAGATGCGGCCGCCCTTGGCGTGCACGGCGTCGGTGACGAGCTTCCAGCCGGCGACCTGCTCGTCGGTGTAGATGCCCGGCGTGTTCGGGTAGCCATGGCCCCGCGGGCTGACGGTCGTCGCTTCGGCGATGATCAGGCCGGCGGACGCGCGCTGGGCGTAGTATTCGGCCATCAGGGCGGTCGGGACATTGGCGCCTTCCGCGCGGCAACGGGTGAGCGGCGCCATGAGCACGCGGTTCGGCAACGTGAGCGCGCCGACCTGAAGAGGAGCAAAGAGGGAAGACATGAGGTCGACTAAAGAGGACTGTCCCGGAAAAGCAAACTACGCTTGTCGCCGGCACAGCGTACCTGGCGGACGACGCGTCCGCGTCCCTGCCATCCGTCCGACCTCAGCTGACGCGCACCGCGACCTCAGTGGCCCGAATTAGCCTGGCGTTCGGCTTCGGCCTTCTTGCGGTCCCACTTGTAGTGGCCGTCGGGCAAGGTGCCGCCGAGTTCGTAGAGCTTGGCCTTGTTGTTGACCATCATCTCGCGGTTCGTGCCGGTCATCGAATACTGGCTCTGGAGCCAGATGGCTTCTTCGGGGCAGACCTCTTGGCACAGGCCGCAGTAGATGCAGCGCAGCATGTTGATCTCGAACTCCTGCGGGGCCTTCTCGACGTGCGCGTTGGCGGCGGTCGGGGCGATCTCGCCCGGGGTGATGCGGATGGCCTTGGGCGGGCAGACGAACTCGCAGAGCTGGCAGGAAACGCACTTCTCGCGGCCGTTCGGGTCGCGTACGAGCGTGGGCACGCCGCGGTAGCCGTTCGGGATGGTCGGGCGTTCTTCCGGGTACTGCAGCGTCACGGGCGGGCGCAGCATGTTGTCCCACGTGACCTTGAGGCCGGCGAGGATCTGAGGCAGGTAGGTGCGCTCCGCGAGGGAAAGGGGACGGCGTTCGACGACTTTGATGGCCATGGGTGTGTTCAGCCTTTGAGGGCGTACCAGAGGAAGTAGACGAGGAGGTTGAGGACGGCGACGGGCAGGAGCACGCGCCAGCCGATCCGCATGACTTGGTCATAGCGGAAGCGGGGAATCGTCCAGCGGACCCAGACGAAGAAGAAGAGGAACGCGCAGAGCTTGGCGAAGAACCAGGCCGCGCCGAAGAGCGCCGCGAGGTAGCCGGAGCCCACGGTCGGCACGCCGGGCAGGAAGTGCCAGCCGCCGAGGAACATCAGGATGAAGATCGAGGAGCCGATGACCATGTGGCCGTATTCGGCGACGAAGAAGAGGCCGAACTTGAACGAGCCGTACTCGGTGTGGAAGCCGCCGACGAGGTCGGTCTCGGATTCCGGCATGTCGAACGGATGGCGGTTGGCTTCGGCGAAGATGCAGATGAGGAAGACCAGCGCGGCGACCGGGTGGCAGAAGACGTTCCACAGGCCCTGCTGGGCATCGACCATCGAGACGAGGCTCAAGGCGTTGTCTTGGTCGGGCTTCGCGGTGGCGAGGAAGACGGTCAGCACGGACAGCCCCATCGCGAGCTCGTAGGAGATGAGCTGGGCCGAACCGCGGACGGCGCCGAGGAACGGGTACTTCGAGTTGGCGGACCAGCCGGCGAGCGCGATGCCGTACACGCCGAGGGAGCTGATCGCGAACATGAACAGCACGCCGATGTCGGCGCCGGGGCAGAGCGTGATGACCTGGCCGGTCGGCAGGCGTCCGAACGGCAGCATGACGAGGGAGAGCAGGGCGGGGGCGAGCGCGACGATCGGCGCGAGGATATAGGTCGTCTTACGGACGTGGCCGGGCAGCGGGTCTTCCTTGAAGAGGAACTTCAAGCCGTCCGCCGCGGGCTGAATGAAGCCGCCCTTCTGCAGGAACGTGCCGAGGAACGGGATCCAGGCGATGAGCGGGTGGTTGGTGCGGTTCGGGCCGACGCGGCCTTGGATCCACGCCGAGGCCTTGCGTTCGAGGAGCACCGCGTACGCGGCGATCGACATCAGGATGACGATCGCGGTCAGCCCGCGCGCGGCGATGAAGTACCAAGCCTTCGAGAGGAGGAAATCGTTGAGCAGCTGTTCCATGGTCGGTCGGGACTTAGGCGACAGGGGCAAACTTCAGCAGCTTGCCTTCAGGGAAGGAGAGGGTGGACCAAGCGGAGCCGTCGAGGGCCACGCCGCCCGCCGGGAGCAACGCGCCGTTGAGGCCGGCGAGGGCCGGGACGTTCGCGGCGAGGTCGGACCAGATGCTGCCGGCGTCGGCGCCTGCGAGCTTGGAGAGGACGAGGAGGTCGGGCAGCACGCCGGACGGACCGGGGACGGCTTGGGCGAACGCCTGCAGGCGGAACTGGCAGTTCACGAAAGTCCCGCTGCGTTCGAAGACGGTCAGCGCCGGCAGCACGACCTCGGCCGCGGCGGTGGTGACGTCATGGTGCGTGGCGAGGACGACGCTGCGCACCTTGGCGAGCGTCGAGGCGGGCAGGCCGAAGGCGGTGACGTCTTCGCGGACGATGAGGACAGACTTCACCTTGCCGGCGTCGATGTCGGCGGCGAGCGCCTGGAGGTCGGCGTCGGCAGGGCGGGACGTGAGGCCGGTGACGAGGGCGCCGCGGAAATTCGGGGAGCGGTCGGCGGAGACCAGCAGGCCGTCGCCGGCGCCGCGATGCGCGGGGATGTAGACCTTCGCGCCCTTCTGCTGGGCGAGGTGGGCGAGCACGCGCTGTTCCTCGACGGAGGCATGGGCGGAACCGACGATGGCCAGCGGGCCGGCGGCCAGCGCTTCGGCGGCGGCGGCGAGGGCGGCTTCGAGCGACACGGCGGACGTCTTGACCGTCGCGCGCGTGATGCGGTTGGGGGCCTCGACGGCCTTATAGAGTTCGCGGCCGGAGTCGGCCATCCACGTGTCGTTCACGGCGTCGTTCTGGCGCGGCGTGATGCGGTAGATCTTGCCTTCGCGCGACCACACGGTGGTGTTGGCGCCGGCGGAGGATTCGGTGTCGATGCTCGGCGTCTGCTTGAGGAACCAGACGCGCATCTTGAAGCGGAAGTCGGTGCTCGTGAGCGCGCCGACGGGGCAGATGTCGACCGTGTTGAGCGAGTAGTTGTTGGCGAGCTCGCGGCCCGGGAAGCAGGTCAGCGTGTTGTAGGAGCCGCGGTTCACGAAGCCGAGGACGGGGTCCTTGGCGATCTCAGCGGTGAAGCGCACGCAGCGCGAGCAGAGGATGCAGCGTTCGTCGTCGAGCGTGACGCGCGGCCCGAGGCGGGTGTGCTTCGGCTTGGCGTTCTTCTCGTCCACGTAGCGCGAGGCGCCGCGGCCGTATTCGGCGGAATATTCCTGGAGCTTGCACTCGCCGGCCTGGTCGCAGATCGGGCAATCGAGCGGGTGGTTGAGCAGGAGCATCTCGGTGACGCCTTCGCGGCAGGCCTTGACGCCGGGCGATTCGAGGCGGACGTGGAGGCCCGGGGAAACCGTGGTGGCGCAGGCGATGGCTGGCTTCGGCTGCCAGCCGATCTTCGGCTTGCCGTTCTCCATCACGACCTCGTTGGTGGCTCGGTCGCGGAGGGGGGAGCCCAGCTCGACGAGGCACATGCGGCAGTTGCCGGCCACGGGGAGCTTCGGGTGGTAGCAATAATGGGGGACTTCCTTGCCGATTTTGGCGAGCGCATCGACCAGATTGGCCCCCGCGGGGACCTGGTGTTCGACGCCGTCGACGTTGAGGGTGACCAAAGAAGGTTTGTTGTCCGTGACCATGCGTCTGGAAAGTTAACCGCAAGTTAGGACACCCCCCTCCTGCCGCAAGGGGAAAGGGCAAAAAGGGGACAGGTTGGGCAGGTGACAGGGGGACAAGGGGTTGTGACAAGGGGTTGTGTGGCGGCCCCTGGCCGCCTGCCTTTGGGTAGGGACAGCACCACGTGCTGTCCTGAAGGTCTCGGGGTGGGCTGGCACGCCGTGCCAACCGAGGAGTTCGCTGCAGGGCTAACTTGGTAAGGGCAAGGCTCTGCCTTGCACTCCGGGCAGGGAGGGCGCGGCGAAGCCTCTGCTATTTGTGACCTAAATAGCCCTTACTTTGGCACTACCCGGTCCCCGGTTCCCCTTTTCATTATTCGCTCCCCCGAGCTTACCAACCTTCCGTAGATCGTACCATTTTCACCGAACCCTCAAAATTATTTCTATTGATTACCAATAACTTACGACTGTTAACATAAATAAGTATTTACAGTATGGTGTTAGTTTGCATTTATTGGGGCCTGTTCCTTTTACATAGTCCGGTTCGAGTTCGCTCGGGTCGGACGCCAAAGACGGGCCGCTTAGGGTCCAGAAGATACATCACCGCAAGGTGAGGAAAGCAGTCGCCTCCAACGGGCCTGCGCCGATCGCGAGGTCGGACAGCTAAGCAAAGGCAGGTCAGTGTGCTTAACCCACGGGTTGAGCTAGGTCAGAAGAAGGGCGCGCAAAGCCGCACGAGGAAAACTTCGTAGTGCGGCGGTAACGGTTTCGCCGACCACGGCGCGCGCGAAAGACTTCCAAGATCGAGACCCCAGCCAAGTTCCGCCGTACGAGAGGTGAAAGCCGAGAGCGTCGGAGCAGAGCAAGAGCAAACGGGCCGGTGGTTCACGCCATCGGCACGGGCGCTTACGATTCCGTTGAGGCCGTCAGGCTGAGGCAGGAGGCGTGCAGCATTGGGTGGTTCAAAAGGCCATCCAACTGCGGGCAACGCGCGTCTCCGTTGGTAACGTTTCTTGGAGTGGGGAAGAGATTCTTTTCTGGGAGAAAAACGTAAAGCCGTTGCCTGCGGTTCGCGAAAGCGACTTAAGGCCGTGCACTTCGGTGAACACGGCGATCGGGACTCCGCAAGACGACCGATCTTGAATCCGGTGAGAACGTAGGCGCTAGCCCGCCGAACTGCCCGCAAGGTAGACGGAGGAACCGGTTTTGAGTAGCGAACCGCAACAGATGATCCGCCACATCTCTAAAAAGGCAGTCGCGCTGAATACGCCGCAGGCCACAAGCCGCGAACGTGGATCAGCCGGGAACCGCAGCCCACCGGCGGCGATAATCCGGCCAAAGGTCAGCACCGAAGGGTCTAGTCTCAGCCCTTCCATCTCTTTCATGCCAGGCCTTTAGCTCAATGGTCAGAGCAGCGGGCTCATAATCCGTTGGCTGCGGGTTCGAGTCCCGCAGGGCCTAGCACGTTTTCTTTTCGCCCTCATCGTCTAGTGGTTAGGACACCAGGCTTTCAACCTGAAGACCGGAGTTCGATTCTCCGTGGGGGCGCCAACTTTACTCATCCCCCATCCCCTTACCCCCAACCCCCATCCCCTAACTTCCATGCACCACCACTATCGTTTCTCCATCGACCCGGCGTCCAGCTTGCCGCCGAGTCTCCAGGCTTACGCGCACTGCGCCTCGCTTCATTACACCGTCTACCCAGATGGCTCCATCTTTGCGGAGATGCCGGGCGGCTGCCTCTTGATCGATGCACCGCCTTCGTATGGTTCTGCGAAGTAGGGACAGCACCACGTGCTGTCCTCCTTGCCTTTCAAGGTAGGGACGAGACGGCGTCACGTCCTGCCCGACAAAGGATGAAAAGGGGGACCGGGGACCGGCAGGAAAGCACAACGCAAAAGCGGACCGGGATGTTGGCGCCTTTCCTTTCTGCAATCAGTACTCTGAACTTCTTACTCTTCTGGAAATGCCCCTTGTCCCTGTGTCCCCTTTGTTGAGGACAGCACGTGGTGCTGTCCCTACCTCTTCTCCTGCGCGAGCACGGGGGCGACGGCGTTTTTCCAGAGGGCGTAGCCGGCGGGGGTCATGTGGATGTCGCCTGGGATGAAGCATTCGGGCTTGGGTTGGCCGTCGGCGCCGAGGAGCGGGCTGGTGGTGTCGATGAAACGCATCCACGGATGCGCCGCGCATTCGCGTTGGAGGAGTTCGTTGGTCCGGCGAAGGTCGGCGATGCGCGCGAAGCGCTTGCCGGGGCTGGGGACGAGGCCGAGCACGTAGAGCCGGGTGGCGGGGAGGGCCGTGTGCAACTGGTCAGCCAGCCCGCGGAAATGGGCTAAGATGTCCTCTGGGGTCGCGCCGTCGGCGAGGTCGTTGCTGCCTTCGTAGAGCAGGACCGCCCGGGGGCGGAAGGGGATCGCGAGGTTAGCCACGAAATGCTCGTCGGCCTGCGACATCTTGCTGCCGCCGATGCCGTGGTTGATGATGTCCAAGCCCCCGAGGTCAGTTTGCAGGGTCTTCCACTTCTCCATGTGCGAGCTCCCGAGGGCGATGACCGCGCCCGCCGGCAAGGGCTGCCGCTGCGCCGCCGCTAAAAGCTGCGTTTGCTTGGCTTTGATCGACCCGGTCAAGGGCGTCGTCGCCGGCGGGGTGGTGCAGGCCGTGACGGCGAGGAGCGCGACGAGGGAGACGTGGCGGAGGGCGTGGGCGAACATGGGAGTTATCGACGGATGGCTTTAAGGTAGTCGGCGGTCAGGCGAGTGAGTTCCGCGGGGTCGGCCTGCGGCTTGAGCCGGCGCATCAAGGTCGTGAGGTGGCGATGGCCTTGACCTTCGGTGGGTTCGATGACCGTGCCCTCGCCGTAGTCGTTCCAGGTGGCGACCTGCACCACGGGCGCACCGCTGCGCCAGGCCTGCTCCAGCGACTCGGCGAACGTGAGGCCGGCGCGGTCATCGATACGGCCGTAACTCGGGCCGACGCCTGCTTCAGCGTAGTAGTCGTGAAAGCCGGGGAAGGCGACCGCGACGACCGGGCGGCCGGGGCGGGCGGTCGCGTAGACGTCGGCCAACGCCGCCGTCCAAGTCGGTGGGGCCGATGGTTGCCCTCCGCTCACGGGAATCCAAGCGAACGCCCCGTCCAGCCCGGGACGCTGGCTGAGGTGCGGCAAGCCGAGGGTGAGCGGGTTGGTGGCGAGAGTCGGCCGGATTTCCGACCACTCCTTCGCCTCGAGGTATTGCGGGCCGAAGAGGAAGAGGAGGGGGCGTCCGTCGATCCGTAGGTAGGCGGGGTCGGTAAGCCAATGTTGGTCCAGCCACTGGAAGGATTCGCGGAGTCGCGTGGTCGCCGCGGCCCGCGGGAGGCGGAGTTCGGCTTGGAAGCGGTGCCCTGGGTTGTCTTCGACGCAGATCGCGAAGCGGAGGCCCGCGGTCTTCAGCGCCGCGATGAGTCGTGCGGTGTTGGCATGGATCATCGCATAGTCGGCGAAGCCGCCCGTGCCGTTCCAATCGATGATGGCTCCGTCGACGCCCGCGGTTTTCATGAGCGCGACCTGATAGGCCAGGACGCGAGGGTCGGAGGAGTCGTAGGCGCCGATCAGCGGGCGGTCATGCGTGGCAAGGGACCCGGATGCTGGTTGGGTTTTGCCCATGGTCCAATGCCAACCCCAGGTGGGGTGCGTCGGCGGTGCTTCGAACCAAGGCATCACGTGCACCATCACCAGTGGTCGGCTGGGCTCGGGCGCGGCTCCCGCGCACATGCTCCCTGCGAGCAGGGTCCACAGCAGGAGCGCGAGGAGTCTCATGCGAAGCATTAAGCCCAGTGGTTGGCCCGCGGGCAAGTCCGTCTCTACCCGACATAGCATGAAAAGGGGAACCGGGAAAATAACGCGAAGCAAAGGGGACATGGGGCCGGAAGGAGAGCACAACGCAAAGGGGGACCGGGATGTTGGCACCTTTCCTTTCTGCAATCCGTACTCCGAACTCCGTACTCTTCTGGCAATGCCCCTTGCCCCTACCCGCGGGCGATGCCCGCGTCGCCTTTCGCACGTCTGTCGGCGAACGGACGCGACGCCGTCGCGCCCCTACCTGCGCGAGCTGAGCTCGCGAGGGGACAGGTTGGCAAGGGGACATGGGGTCCGGTAGGTCGTGACGCCGTCCCGACCCTACCTCAAGACGGCGGGCATCGCGCTTGCGGTCGTCCTCCGGTAGGTTAGAGCATTCTTATGATTAAGTTGCGCGACCTCACCAAGGTCTTCGGGCCGCAGACGGCCGTGGCCGGATTGAACCTCGAGGTGCCGGCCGGGCAGATCGTGGGTTTCTTGGGGCCCAACGGGGCAGGGAAGTCCACCACGCTCAAGATGATCACGGGCATGCTTCAACCGACGTCGGGCACGGTGACCGTCGCGGGCCACGACCTCGCGACGGACCCGTTGGCGGTGAAGCGCAGCGTGGGCTTCGTGCCCGAAAGCGGCGCGCTCTTCGAATCCCTCACCGGCCTGGAATACCTCCGCATGGTCGCCGCGCTCTACGGCATCGAGGAAGCGCAGGCCGACGCCCGCATCGCCGAGTTCATCCAGTTCTTCGACCTCACCTGGGACGCGTTGACCGACAAGTTCCTCGGGTCCTACAGCAAGGGCATGCGCCGCAAGGTCGCCATCATCTCGGCGCTGCTCCATAACCCGCCGGTGCTGCTCTTCGACGAGCCCCTCGACGGCCTCGACGTCAACGCCGCCATGGGCTTCAAGACGCTCCTGCAGACCTTGGCCAAGCAAGGCCGCACGGTCGTCTACAGCTCGCACATCCTCGACGTGGTGGAGCGTCTCTGCGACCGCGTCGTCATCCTGCACCAAGGCCGCCTTGTCTTGGATGGTGTCCCGGCGGCGATCAGCGCCGAACACGGCGGGGCTTCCTTGGAGGAGGTCTTCACGCGGCTGACCGGTGGCGACCGCTTGCGCGAGAAGGCGGAGACGTTCGCCCAAACGTTCCGACATGAGCCTCCCGCCTAAGCCCGCAGACTTGCCGTCCCGGGCCTTGGGGGTCTTGTTCACGGAGCTCTTCTACCGCGGACGCCAGATCCGCGTGAACCCCAAGCTGAAGCCGGCCAACGTGAAGCGCGGCCGTTTCTGGGGCTTCGCGATCCTCATGCTCGTCGGCGCTGGGCTCATCGCCGTCAACAGCACGCGTTTACCCGCACCGCTCTTCGCGACCATGGCGCATGCCTATACGTTGCTGTTCGGGGGCATCTCCTTGGTGAGCGCCAGCGGCGCGATGCTCTTCAACGACCAGGAGCCCGACATCCTGCTGCACCGTCCGGTTGCCGCGCGGACCATCCTGCTGGCGAAGGTGCGCGTCTTGCTGCGGAGCCTATGGTTCAATGCGCTGGCGCTGAACTTCATCGTGGTTTTGGTCGGGATGTTCTCTGAGCGCGGATCTTGGCGCTACGGCCCCGCCCATGTGCTGTCGTTGGCCTTGAGCTCGACGTTCATGCTGAGCCTGCTGGTGCTCTGCCTCCATTTGTGCCTGCGTTGGTTCGG
>JBEGRN010000100.1:0-5999 GCA_041180425.1 Verrucomicrobiota bacterium | reverse complement strand
CTCGTCGAGAAGGTCTCGGGCGTCGGCCCGAAGATGGCGCTAAACATCCTCAGCCGCCTTTCGTTGCCCATCCTCCGCGACGCCATCATCCGCGGCGATGTTGCCTTGCTCTCGCAGTGTCCGGGCATCGGCAAGAAGACCGCCGAGCGGCTGGTCATGGAACTTAAAGACAAGGTCGGTCTCGAGGCCCCGGGCGCGGTCACCATGGCTGCCGTGGCCACGGCGGCCGCTGCGCCGACACCGGCCTCGGACGCCGTCGCGGCGCTCGTGGCCTTGGGCTACAAGCCTGTCGATGCCGATAAGGGCGTGCGTACGGCGATTGCCAAATTGGGTCCGGGCGCCACGGCCGACCAGCTCGTCCGCGCCGCGTTAGGGCGCTAAGGGGACGAGTGCAGTGGGTTTTCGTCTATCCTGCGACCTGCTGTTGTCGATTCGGGTTAGAACCCGATTAGCCCAAGAAAACCGAGGCCCATGATGAGCAAGGCGATGAATGTGCTGCTCAGCACGCTAGCGGCGTAGACACCCGTTTTCCGGTTTCCGTTCGAGCGGCAGGCCCAGAAGTTCAGGATCAAGATGACCAGCAAGGCGGTGGGGATGCTGATCGCTTCATAGATGATTAGGGAGAAGCCATAGCTGATCCAATCCCCCCCTGAGCGCGTCGGATATTCATGTTTCAACCAGAGGTGCACGAGAGAGGGTTGGGCGACAGGGATGACCACGTTGATCATGAGCCAGAGGATCCAGCGTTGATGGTTGGATTCAGTAAGTTCGTCTGGTTCCATGGAGTATTGGTGTTTGGGTGGCTTGGGACTTAGGCCAAGGCGTAGCCAGCCAGGAACTCCCTGGGGCTAGTGCGGCCTCTGGCTGAAAGGTGCCTGCAGGGCTGGCGCAGGTCGCCTGTTAGGCTGACCAGAGGTCGATGGAGGTCAGCCATGGATGGATGGTGCGCCGCGTCTGACAGGGCACAACCACCAATGTCTCGGAAATCCTGTTACGGGTGGCCTGGGCTCGTCCGAGGCTAAGTCTTCCCCGCAACTCTTGGGCTGCTGGGATGCCGGCGTATCAGCATGACGACGCCGGTGAGGACGGTCGCCAAAGCGAGCAGATGGTACCCGCTGAAGCCCCCGACCATGCGCGGGGTGTCGCGCAGGAACTCGTGCGCCAAGCGGAAGGCCCCGTAGGCGGTGAGATAGACGTAGAAGAGCCGGTCGCGGCAGAGCCCGCGGTGACGCATCCCAGCGAGGACGCCGAGCATGAGTAGCTGGAAGCCGGCTTCGACGTGCGGGGCGGGCCAGCGGGCGACGCCAGACGCGTCCTGCACGGCGCACCAGCCATCGGCCCAGGGCTGGCCGAGGCAGCAGCCTTGCAGGATACAGCCAATACGGCCGAGCAGGAGCCCGAAGGGCAGCGTGACCGCGAAGCCATCACCGGTCGGCGTGTGGATGCCGTAGGCGCGCTTCATCAACTCGACGCCGCCGAAGGCACCGAGGAGGCCGCCCAAGACGGATTTGCCGGTCAGCAGGCGCATCCAGCGGTCGGGTGCTGACCAATCCACCCAGCCTTCGGCGAACAGGTAGGCCAACTTGGCGCCGAGGAAACCGCCCGCGAGCGCGCCGATGACGATGAGCTGCAGCGGCGGGTTTGCCCGCGTGCGCACGTGCCAGCGCCACAGCGCGAAGCCTAGCGCGACGATCATCAGCAGGCTGTACGGCGAGAAGCTGGTCGGGGCGGCGATGTGACTCTCGGCGAGCATCAGGGCGCGGTTTTGGTATCCGGGAAGCCTGAGTAGTAGCGGCAGAAGGAATCGAGCTTACCGTCGGGCCGGATGACGTGGGTGCAGCAACGGTCGATGCGGTCGTCGTCCCAGGTCCAAGCGTCCATGAACGGCTTGACCATGAGCCGGAAGGCCAGCCCCTTCGATTTCTCCATGCCTTGCAGCAGGTGTCCGAGCGGCTCGGTCTCGCACCCGCAGCGGGCGAGGTCTTCCACCGTGTAGCGGACCTTGTCCTTCAGGAAGCCTTGGAACTGGCTGAAGTCCAGGAAGTCGCTCACGTGCATGATGCGGCCCTCGTGGCGCAGCAGGTAGCCCATCGTCGCGCAGTTGGGGTCGCCGCAGGGCAGGGGCGTGAAGTCCTCGAAGCGGAGTTGTCCGCCGGATTGCTCGACGGCGGCGAGGATGAGGTCGGCGGTGTTGAGGCGTTCGGGGACCGTGCCCGGCGGCGCTAGGCGCGCCGGCCCGCGGCCGCTGGTGAACTCCGGTTGGAAGGTGATCCCGTGGATGTTGAGGTCGGCCAAGCCGAACGCCACCGCCTCCCAGAGGTGTCCGAGGTTCTCGCGGTTGACGGTCATCGCGAGCGTGACGGTGATGCCCTCGGCGCGGAGGTTGGCCAAGGCTTGGGCGCGCAGCGCGCGGAGGTCGGCGCCGCGCAGCGTCTTCTGGCCGGCCTCTTGGACGCCATCGAACTGCAGGTAGATCTGCAGCTTGCCGGTGCGGAAGATCTCGCCGAGCGCGGCGCAGAGGGCGGGTTCCTTGGCGAAGCGGACGCCATTGGTGTTCAGCAGCAGGAAGTCGATCTTCGGGTGCGCCTTGACCCACCGGCAGAGCTCGAGCAGCTGCGGGTGGAGCGTCGGTTCGCCGCCGGAGAGCTGCAGGACCTCCAGCTTGCCTTTGCGGGCGATGACGCCGTCGATGCGCGCCTGCAGCTGCTCCAAGGGCACTGCCGCGACCTTGGAGCCGACGCCCACGGGCGAATCGGCGAAGCAGGTGGGGCAGGCCAGGTTGCACGAATCCACGATCTCGATGAGCGCCAGGCAGGTGGAGAGCGTCTCGAAGGTATTGTCGGTCTTGCCGACGATGTTCTGGCCGAGGAGCCCGACGGGCTGGCCTTGGGCGTTGCAGCAGGTGCCGCCGGGGCAGCAGCGGTTGTCGTCCTTGCCTTGGGCGAGCCAGTAGAAACGGCTATCGCTGGCGATGCAGGCCGTGGCCGGCCCATGCGTCAGGCAGATGCGGTGCAGGTAGACCTTGCCGTCTTTCTCTTCCACGGTCGCGCTGCAGGGCAGCCGGCACTGCGGGCAACGTGAGGTGGTCTGCTTGAGGATGGCCATCGACGGCTCTCAGCGGAAGGTCTCCATCGCGAGGAACGAGAGTCCGCAACCTGCACCAGCGATGCCCAACCCCACGTTGACGCTGCCCAAGGCCAGCAGCGCATGGAGCCAGGCACGTCCTCCCGCGAAGGGCCGGCAGGCGCGGATGTTCAGCGCGACCAGCAGTCCAATCAGCAGTAAGCCGCCGCCGAGTCCCCAGATGACGAAAGCCGTCTCGGCTTGTGCGTAGGCTTTGTGGGTACTGGCGAGCAAGATGCTGATCAAGGAGTAGATCACGGGCAGCCCGATGTTGATGCGTGCCCAGACGAGCAACGGCGACTCCGTGGCGGTGGCCGGCGTAGGCAATACCGGCGGCTCCTGGTTCTCGGGAACGTTGGGGGAGGTGGCCGGGGGAAGCTCTCCTTCAGGGTGCTCGGGCATGTGTATCCATTAGTTGCATGGACCGTCCACGGCAACCCTCAACGCCCCAGGTTCGACCCTGCGATCGCCCCAGCCCTCGACGCTTCCCTCGACCCATTGATCGATTCATTCCTCGACCCAGTCCTCGACTCAGCAATCGATTCTCCCCTCGACGCAGCCCTCGATCCTGTCATCGACCCTGCGATCGACTCTCCCCTCGACTCTCCCCGCCCTTACTTCAACCCCAGCACGTCTTCCATACCGTAGAGACCAGCGGGCTGGCTCTTCAGCCAGCGGGCGGCGCGGACGGCGCCACGCGCGAAGATCTCGCGGTTCGAGGCCTTGTGCGTGAGTTCGAGGCGTTCGCCTTCGGCGGCGAAAAGGACGGTGTGGTCGCCGACGACGTCGCCGCCGCGGATGGCGTGCACGCCGATCTCGTTGAGCGGGCGTTCGCCGACCAGGCCTTCGCGGCCATGCTTGAGCGCTTCCTTAGCCAGCTGACGTTCCTCGAGCAGGATCTTCAGGAGGGTCTCAGCGGTGCCCGAAGGGGCGTCCTTCTTGAGGCGGTGGTGCATCTCCAGGACTTCGACGTCCCAGCGGCCGGCGTCGGCGAGCGAGCGGGCGGCTTGGCGGACGAGTGCGTTGAGGAGCGTCACGCCGACGGAGTAGTTGCCGGCCCAAACGACGGGCAGTCCGGCGATGGCGGCGGTGATCGCCGCCTTTTCCTCGGCGGTGTGGCCGGTGGTGCCGATGACGAGGGGCTTCTTGTGCTGGGCGCAGAGCTGCGCGACGGCGAGGGTCGCGGAGTGGAAGGAGAAATCGATGACCACGTCGGCCGCGCCGATATGGGCGGCGAGGTTGTCTCCCTGGTCGACGCCGGCGGCGATGACTGCCTTTTCGGAGGCGGCCACGTTGGCGATGGCGAGGCCCATGCGGCCCTTGGCGCCATTGAGGAGGATGCGGATAGGCTGGCTCATCGGAGGTGGGCGAGGGTGGCGTCGGCGCAGGCTTCGACGAGGCGGCAGTTGGCGTCGGACATCTCGCAGAGCGGGAGGCGGACCTCGGCGGACTGGATCAGGCCGGAGCGCTGCATGACGTGCTTCACGGGCACCGGGTTGGGCTCGACGAACAGGGTCTTGAAGATGTCGGCCAGCTTGGCGTGGAGCGCCTTGGCTTCGGCGAACTTCTTCTGGCGGACGAGGGCGGCGAGCTGGGCCACCGGGCCGGGCAGCCAGTTGGAGGCCACGGAGATGATGCCTTGGCCGCCGACTTCGCCGAAGGCGACAGTCAGGGAGTCGTCACCGCTGAGGACGAGGAACTCGGGGTCGAGCTCGCGCACGAGGCGCGCGGCCTTGTCGACCTGGCCGCCGGCTTCCTTGATGCCGATGATGTTGCGGTGCTTCTGGCGGAGGCGGACGACGGTCTCGACGGTGATCTCGATGCCGCAGCGGCCCGGGATCGAGTAGAGCATGATCGGCTTGGCCGTGCATTCCGCGAGCAGCGAGAAGTGGCGGTACAGGCCTTCTTGGCTGGGCTTGTTGTAATACGGGGCGACGAGCAGGAACGCGTCGGCGCCGGCCTGGTCGGCCCGCTTGGTCAGGTCGAGGGCTTCGGTCGTGGCGTTGGAACCCGTGCCTGCCATGACAGGGACGCGGCCCGCGGCGTACTCGACGGTCTTCTCGATGACTTCGATGTGCTCATCGTAGTCGAGGGTGGGGGATTCGCCGGTCGTGCCGACAGAGATCAGGCCGTCGATGCCTTCCTTGATCTGGAAATCGACCAACTTTC
The DNA here is from genome assembly GCA_041180425.1 of Verrucomicrobiota bacterium. Classification (GTDB taxonomy): domain Bacteria; phylum Verrucomicrobiota; class Verrucomicrobiia; order Opitutales; family UBA953; genus UBA953. Next base: position 707 of record JBEGRN010000100.1, on the reverse strand, counting down.
GCAGGTCAGCCCAAGCCACCTGGCCGTTCAGGAACGGGGTGACGAGGGCGGTGTGGGCGCCGGCGTAGGCCTGAGGGCCGAACGGGCGTCCAGGACGCGAAGAGGTGGAACCAGGAGTGGACATTGCGACGGGTGATGACCGAGAAAACAACCCGCCCCACCCGCAGGTGACAAACCCAAAAACCCGCCGCTCTGGCCCAAAGCCCGCTTAAGGGGCGGGGCCGACGAGGATTCGGTTGTTTTCGCTGTCGGCCACGTAGAGTCGTCCGTCTGGTCCGACCCGTGCCCCGTGGGGCCGGTTGAGCTGGGTGCTCGCCCAATCCTTCCCAAGGGCCGAACCCGCGCGGCCGTTGCCGGCGATGGTCCGGATGGTCTTTTTCGTTGGGTCGAAGAGTCGGAGGCAATGGTTCTCGGTGTCGAGGATGAGCACGTTGCCCTTGGTGTCCATCGTCAGGCCTTTGGGTTTGTTCAGCCGGGCTTCGGCGGCGGGGCCCTCCGTGGCCGGTCCGGTCAGGCCGGCCTTGTTGACCACGACCTCCACCTTGCCGTCCTTGATGGCGATGAGCGCATCCTTGCGGATGAGCAGCGCGTACACGGTGCCGTCGGGGCCGACGCACACGCTGCGGACGTAGTCCATCGAGGTCTGCAGCGCATCCGCCCCGTCTTGAGGGAAGCCTGGCTGCCCGTTGCCGGCGAAGGTCGTCACG
>JBEGRN010000099.1:0-6020 GCA_041180425.1 Verrucomicrobiota bacterium | reverse complement strand
CGCTTCGGCTTCCACGCCCAGAGCTGCGGACTCACGTACTGGATGACCGCCGTCTCGCCCCCGCCCGCCCGGGAGAGCCCGGCCAAGCGGAGTTCGTTCGCCAGACGCAAATTAAGGCCCGGATAGTCGACGAGCACGACGAGCTTGGGCTTCCACTGCAACGACCAGGCGGTCATCCGCGCGAAGAGCCGGCGGTAGAATGGATAGGCCGCGAGGACTTCGACGATGCCGACGGCGGAGAAGCCCGTCATGTCGAACAGCAGCTGGGCCCCCGCCGCCTGCATGCGCGGGCCGCCGAAGGCCGCGATCCGGAGGTTTGGTTGCTGCTTCAACAGTTCTTGGATGGCCTTCGCGGCATGCTGGTCTCCCGAGTGCTCGCCGGCCACGAAGAGCACGTCCACCCCGCCCGCGCGGGGCCGTTCGAAGGCCGCCGGGATGGACGGGAAGGCGCTCATCGACGGGCCATGCCGGCGCGAATCTGCTCGGTGATGCGCAAGGCGACCTCGAGGGCCGTCCGGCCCAGCTCACCGCTGACCTTCGGGCTCTTGCGTTCGCGGACGCACGCCACGAAGGAACCGAGTTCGACGGCCAAGGGCTCGGCCTTCTCGATGGGGATCTCCTCCTTGGCGAAGCCGCCTTCGACCGTCGGGTCGACGCGGACCGTGTGGCCCTTCTGGCCCATGAAGTCGATGGAGGCGTAGCCCCCGGTCTGGAAGACGCGGATCTCGCGGTTCTTCTTCAGCGAGACACGGCTGGCGCTGAGGTTCGCGACGCATCCGTTGCGGAAGGCGATGCGCGCGTTGGCGATGTCCTCGGTCTTGGTCACGACCGAGACGCCGACGGCGTCGATCTTCTCGACCTGGGAGTTGGCCAGCTGCAGCACGATGCCGATGTCGTGGATCATGAGGTCCAGCACGACGCCGACTTCGGTGCCGCGCGGGGTAAAGGGAGCCAAGCGCTCCGCCGTGATGTAGCGGGCGTCGGTGACGGCCTTCTCGAGGTAGGACATCACCGGGTTGTAATGCTCGATGTGCCCGACCTGGACGATGCGGTCGGCCTTGCGGGCGGCGGCGAGGATCTGCTCGGCTTCCTCCAAGGTGACGCAGAGGGGCTTCTCGACGAGGAGGTGGCAGCCTTTCTCGAGCAGCGGGACCGCCAAGGCGGCGTGGTAGTTGGTCGGCACGACGACGCTGACGGCGTCGCAGGCGGCGGCCATCTCGTCCACCGTGGCGAAGCGGGCGCACTGATGGCGCGCGCAGATCTCGGCCGCGCGCTTATCGTCCGGCTCGTAGATGCCGGCAAGGACGGCGCCAGGAAGGGTCGAGTAGATGCGGGCGTGGTGCTGGCCGAGGGAACCCGTGCCGGCGACCCCACAACGAATAGGCGTGGCTGTCATGCCGGGAGGATTCAGCGGCGGACCGCCTACTTCAACCCGAAAACCCGCCCGGCTGCGACTCGAAGGCGACCCCGTCCTTGGTCAAGGTCACGCGGACGAGCGATCCGTCGAGGACGGTGCCGGCCAGGAGCTGGCGCGCCAACGGCGTCTCAATCTCGCGCTGGATGAAGCGACGCAACGGGCGTGCCCCGTAGACGGGATCAAGGCCGCGGTCGGCGAGCCACCGCAGGACCTCCGGCGAGAGCACCAACTGGATGCGCTTGGCGGCCAAGCGGGCGTTGAGGCCCTGCAGCAGCAGCCCGGCGATCGCGGCGACCTGCTCGAGGCCGAGCGGACGGAAAAGCACGATGTCGTCGACGCGATTCAGGAATTCGGGACGGAAATGGGCCCGCAGGTCAGCCATGACGGCTTCGCGGACGTTCTCGGTGATCTCGCCCAGACTAGCCCCGCTGGCGATATGCCGGCTGCCGATGTTCGAGGTCATGATGAAGATCGCGTTGCGGCAGTCGACCGTGCGGCCCTGCGAATCCGTCAGGCGGCCGTCATCCAGCACCTGCAGGAGGATGTTGAAGACGTCCGGATGGGCCTTCTCGACTTCATCGAGGAGGACGACCGTGTACGGATGGCGACGGAGGGCCTCGGTGAGTTGGCCGCCTTCTTCGTGACCGACGTAGCCAGGAGGCGCACCGACGAGGCGCGAGACGGAGTGCTTCTCCATGTACTCGGACATGTCGAGGCGGACCATGGACTTCTCGCTGTCGAAGAGCTCGAGCGCCAAGGCCTTGGCGAGCTCGGTCTTGCCGACGCCCGTCGGGCCGAGGAAGAGGAAGGAACCGACCGGACGACGCGGGTCCTGCACGCCCGCGCGGGAACGCTGCACGGCGTCGGCGACGGCCAGGACGGCTTCTTCCTGACCGACGACGCGGGCCTTGAGGCTCGTGGCCAGCTGCAGGAGCTTCTCACGCTCGCCCGAGAGGAGGCGCGACACCGGCACGCCCGTCCAACGGGCGACGACTTCGGCCACTTCTTCAGGAGTCACGGTTTCGCGGAAGAGGCCCGTGCCGGACTTCGCGCCTTTCTCCAAGGTGGCGACGTCCTTCTCGAGCTGCGGGATGCGGCCGTGGCGCAAGGCCGCCATGGCGTTGAGGTCACCCTTGCGCTCAGCCTCGGCCATCTCGCGGCGGGCGGCGTCGAGCTGCTCGCGGGCGGTGCGGACCTTGGTGACGGAGGCCTTGTCGGATTCCCAGCGCGCGCGGATGGTGCGCTGCGCCTCGCGCGCTTCGGCGAGTTCCTTGCGCAACACGCCGAGACGGGCCTTGGAGCCGTCGTCCTTTTCGTTCTTCAACGCGGATTCCTCGACCTCCAGCTGCAGCACGCGGCGGTTGAGGACGTCGAGTTCGGCCGGGACGCTGTCGATCTCGGTGCGGATCTGGGCGCAGGCCTCGTCGATGAGGTCGATGGCCTTGTCGGGCAGGAAGCGGGCGGTGATGTAGCGATCCGAGAGCACGGCGGCCTCGACCAAGGCGGCGTCCTCGATGCGCACGCCGTGGTGGACCTCGAAACGCTCGCGGAGACCGCGCAGGATGGAGACAGTGTCGGGCACGCTGGGCGGGTCGACGAGCACCTGCTGGAAGCGGCGCTCCAGGGCGGCGTCCTTCTCGACGTGCTCGCGGAACTCGTCGAGCGTGGTCGCGCCGATGCAATGCAGTTCGCCGCGGGCGAGCATCGGCTTGAGCAGGTTGGCGGCGTCGATCGCGCCCTCCGCCTTGCCGGCGCCGACGAGCGTGTGCATCTCGTCGATGAAGAGCAGGATGCCGCCTTCGGCGGACTTCACCTCGGCCAGGACGGCCTTGAGGCGTTCCTCGAATTCGCCGCGGTACTTGGCGCCGGCGAGCAAGGCGCCCATGTCCAAGGAGAAGATGGTCTTGTCGCGCAGGCCCTCGGGGACGTCGCCGTTGACGATGCGTTGGGCGAGGCCTTCGACGACGGCCGTCTTGCCGACGCCGGGTTCGCCGATGAGCACGGGGTTGTTCTTGGTGCGGCGCGAAAGGATGCGGATGACGCGGCGGATTTCCTCATCGCGGCCGATGACCGGATCCATCTTGCCCGTGCGGGCGCGGGCGGTGAGGTCCAGGCCATACTTGGAAAGGGCCTCGTAGGTCGCTTCAGGGTTGGCGGTCGTGACGCGTTGCGACCCGCGGACGGCCTTGAGCGCTCCGAGGATGTTCGTGCGACCGAAATCGATGGCGGCGAAGGCCGAACGCAAGGAGGGCGCCTCGGAAAGCGCCAGCAGCACGTGCTCGGCCGAGACGTAATCGTCCTTCATCGCCGTGGCCTCTTCCTTGGCCTTGAGCAAGACGGCATGGGCCTCGCCCGACAGCCCGGGCTGGTTGGGCGCCTGGTTGAGCTTCGGTAGGCGCGCGAGCACGCCCGCCAAGGAAGCCGCCAGCGCCTTGTCGTCCTTGGCGGCCCGGCGGAAGATGGTCGGGACCACCCCGCCCTCTTGGGACATCAAGGCGAAGAGGAGGTGCGCAGGTTCGATCTGGGAATGCCGACGCTGCACCACCTCGCTTTGGGCGAGCTGGAGGGCTTCGTTGGTCTTGTCCGTCAGGTTGCCGAAGGGGGAACTCATGTTGCCCCCACTGCTGCACAAAGCGTTCCAAGCCTCCGAGCCACCAAACTTAAGATAAATAAGGGGTTAAGGCGGGGCCCTTCAGGCCGTGCCGCGACAGCCCGTCACGGACGCGACGAGTTGTCGCAGAAACGCCCAGCGCTCGGAGTCCCTTGTTGCTCCTTGCAGGTCTTTCCGCCATAGAAACCGGATGACGCGTGACGCGCAGCTGGCCGCCCTCGAACGGCTCATGGACGACCCCTCCCCGGTGGTCCGCCAAGCCGTGCTCAAGGGCCTGAAAGCGGCCGGCACCGAAGGCGTCCTCTGGCTACAGCAGTTGAGCGCCGACAAAGAGCTGGGGCCCTACGCGTTGGCCTTGCTGACGGAGCTCCGCACCCCGGAATCCTCGGCCCAAGCCCTGATCCAACACCTTCAGGCCGGGGACATCGACCTCGAGGAAGCCTGCCTCCTGCTGGAGCGCATCCACAACCCGAAGCTGGCCGACGGCGCCTACCGGGAAAAACTCGACCAGTTCTGCGCCCGCACCCGTGAGCTGATCGCCGAGCCCTTGGACGTCCGCGCCAAATGCCGCCTGCTCTGCCGCGTGCTCTACGGCGAAGAAGGCTTCCGCGGTTCGCAGCAATCGTTCGCGACGCCGGAGTCCTCGCTCTTGTCCCACGTCCTACAGGAGCGCCGCGGCATCCCGATCTCGCTCTGCCTCGTCTTCCTGCTCGTCGCCCGCCGCCTCGGCCTGCCCGTCGAGCCGGTCGGCCTGCCGGGCCGGTTCATGGTGGGCGTCTTCCGCGGCAAGGAGCCGCTGTACATCGACTGCTACGAAGGCGGCGCCTTCCGCACGCGATCCGAGGTCCAGCTCCTGCTGCTCGACAACCAACTCCCGGCCGACGAGGCCTTCCTACAGCCCGTGACGCCGCTGCAGACGATCGCGCGTTGCTGCCGCAACCTGGTCTCCCAGTTCGAAGCCCAAGGCGACGACCGCAGCAGCCGTTTGTTCGTCGGCATCGTCCATGCCCTCGAGAAAATCGATGAGCGCGCCTGACACCTGGACGCTGGCGGACCTCCGCACGCGCACGTTCCCCCACCCGCAGCTCGGCGTGCTGGGCGACCCGATCGCGCATTCGCTCAGCCCCGCGATGCACAACGCGGCGTTGGCGGCCTTGCGTCCGACCCACCCGGCCCTGGCGTCGCTCCAGTACCTGCGCCTGCACATCACCGCCGAAGAACTCCCGGAGGCCTTGCGCCGCCTGCGCGAACTGAACTTCGCCGGCCTCAACCTCACGGTGCCGCACAAGATCCAGGCCCTGTCGCTCGTGACGGAACTCTCGGAGGAAGCCCGCCGCGCAGAATCGGTGAACACGCTCGTGCCGACCCCGCAAGGCTGGGCCGGGCACACGACGGATGGACAAGGCTTCCTGGAGGCCCTGCGGGAACGCTCCGGCCACGGCGTGTCGGGACGTCCCGTCCGGCTGCTCGGCGCAGGGGGCGCCGCCCGCGCGGTCGCGGCCGCCTGCCTCGCCGCTGGCTGCAGCGAGCTCCGCATCGTCAACCGCGACACCGCGAAAGGCGAGGCCTTGGCCGCGGCGCTGGCCGACCCGCGGGCGCTGGCCGGCCCCAGCGACTCCTTGCCGTCCGACGCGGTCATCGTGAACTGCACGACCCTCGGCCTCAAGCCCACCGACCCTTCGCCCTTGGCGGCGGACCTCCTTCGTCCTGGGCAGTTCGTCTTCGACACGACCTACGGAGCCCACGCCTCGCAGCTGTTGCGCGACGCGACAGCCCGCGGCGTCGAAGGTTGCGACGGCCGCCCGATGCTCCGCTGGCAAGGAGCGCTCGCCTTCCGGCTGTGGACGGGCATCATGCCTCCTGCTGCCCCGATGCGCGCCGCCCTCGGCGAGCCCCCTGCGACCCCATGACCCTCGTCGAAGTCCAAATCTTCATCGCCTTCCACCCTGCCGTCTCCGCGGTCTGTGCCGGGGCCGTCGGCGCCTGCATCGG
>JBEGRN010000098.1:0-9886 GCA_041180425.1 Verrucomicrobiota bacterium | reverse complement strand
ATGCGCTGGCCCCTCCTCGCGTCCCTCCTGCTGATGGCCTGCTTTTCCGGGGGCTGCACGCCGTCCGCCCAACCAACAGCCGTTTTCCGCTCGGAAACCATCTTAAGCGATGGGGCGGGGCCCGAGTGCCACGCCTCCACCCTCGTAAAACTGCCCGATGGCTGCTTGGCCGCAGCCTGGTTCTCCGGCACCAAGGAAGGGGCAGACGACGTCGTCATCCGCTTTTCCCGACAAGAGCCAGGGTCGCAGGCCTGGACCCACCCAACCACCGTCGCCGTCCATCCTGGGGTGCCTTGCTGGAATCCAGTCCTCTTCGTCAACCCCGACGGCACGCTCACGCTTTTCTATAAGGTAGCCAAACGGATCCCAGACTGGGCCGGCTGGTGCCGTCAGTCCGCCGACGGCGGCCTGACATGGTCCCCAGCCCAGCCGCTGCCGCCAGGCTTCCTGGGGCCGATTCGTTGCCATGCGCTCGCCCGCCCCGACGGCACGGTGCTCTTCGGCAGCAGCACGGAATCGGCGCTCGGCGCGAAGCCGTGGCGCGTCCACTTCGAACGCTGCGCTCAGCCAGGCGCTTGGACCGTCGCCGCCCACTGGAACCGGACCGCCCCCGCCGACGACGCCCCCGCGCTCAACGCCATCCAACCATCGCTCATCGACCACGGGGCCGGTCACCTCGTCGCCTACGCCCGCACGCGCGAAGGCGTCGTAGCCCGAACCGAATCCTCCGACGACGGCCAGACGTGGTCGCCGCTCCGCCCGGCGCAACCGCGCCAAGCCAACCCCAACTCGGGCCTAGAAGCGTTAAGGCTGCCCGACGGCCGCGAGCTCTTGGTGCTGAATCCAGGCTCCAATCGCCTCCAACTGGACGCCGTACGGCTCAGCGACGACGGCACCGCTTGGGAACGACTCGGACGCCTCGACGCCGTCGCGAAAGGGGAAGTCTCCTACCCTTCGGCCCTGCTCGACGTCGTGAACGGACAGCTCACCCTGCGCGTGACCTACACGCGTAACCGCCGGGAGATCGTCTTGCGGACCTACACGCTGTCCGGCTTCTAGGCGAAGGACGGATTGCCTTGCAACGAGCCGGAGGGTTTCCTCTCGCCATGGATACCGCCACTCCGCGCACGCTGTTGCAGACCGTCGGGCTGCTGACCCTGTCGAACCTGTTCATGACGTTCGCCTGGTATGGGCACCTGCGGACCATGAAGGAAAGCGCTTGGTGGATCGCGGCCGTCGTGAGCTGGGGCATCGCGCTGCTGGAGTACCTGCTCATGGTCCCCGCCAACCGCCTGGGGCACGCCGGCGGCCTTTCGGTGGCCCAACTGAAGATTATCCAGGAATGCATTACGCTGCTCGTGTTCGTGCCGTTCTTGGTCCTTTTCCTGGGGGAGAAGTGGAAATGGGACTATTTATGGGCGTTTTTCTGCATCCTCGGGGCGGTCTTCTTCGTCTTCCGGCCGGACAAGGGTTGAAACCTCGCCCCGGGCTTGGTGTTGTATCTTTACTATGAACATCCTCGTCCTCGCCCTGCTCGCCGCCGCGACCAATACGCAGCCCGCCAACACCAACGGGACGACGAGCAAGAACACGCCCTCCAAGGTGAGCGCGAAGTCCAAGACCGCCAAGCCCGCCGCCCAGACCGATGTCGCCGGCAACCCGGTGCCCGCGACGGACGGAGCCACCGCCGAGGGCGCGACTCCGCCGCCCCCGAAGAAGAAGAAGGGCGAAGAAGCCGCGGCGCCGGATGCCGGCAGCCCCGCCGCCCTTGTCGGCAACTCCGTCGACGCCGCCACGCAGATCGCCAACGAGGCCGCCAAGGCCGCGATGGAAGAGATCAAGCGCCTCCAAGCCATCGGCGGCGATTCGGCCGCCCCTGGGCCAGGCGCGGGCAAACTCGTTGAAGCCGGCGTCGCCGGCACAGCCGCCGTCGCCAAGGAAGCAGGCAAGGCCCAGAAGAAGAAGCCGACCGAGGAGACTTCGACCGAACAGGAGCCGGCCGCCAAGCCCGAGAAAAAGAAGAAGCCCGCCCCGACCGAAGAAGGCGCCAAGGACGGTAAGGTCTTCGGCGTGAAGGTCGAAGGCGCCCCGCAGAAGCAGTAAGCGCTCCTCTCAGCCCGCTGCGAACCCCGGTCCTCCGGGGTTTTTCTTTGGCGGCAAACCGACTGAAACCAACCGCGGCAGCTGGGGTTCTATCTGTACACTCCTATGCGCACCTCCCTCCTCGCCCTGCTCCTCGTCGCCGGTCTGGCTTTCGCCGCCGACGCTCCCGCCCCCGCCACCACGCCGGCGACCGACCCCGCCGCCCCGGCCCCGTCGATCGACCCGACCAAGGCCACGCCTCCCGTGACGCCTCCGGCCACCGCCCCGGCTGAAACCGAAAAGAAGAAGAAGGGCGAAAAGAAGGAAAAGGGTGAGAAGAAGAAAAAGAAGAAGGGTGAAGAGCCCGCCCCGGCCCCGGCAGCCCCTGCTCCCGCCGCTCCGGCCACCGCTCCGGCGACTGACCCGGCTGCGCCCGCTGCCCCGGCCGCCAAGTAAGCGCCCACCAGCGTTTCGTCACAACCCGGCCTCCGCGAGGAGTCCGGGTTTTTTGTGCTCACTCGAAATGGCAGCGACGGATTTCCGCGATGTCCGGTCGCGCCGCCAAACGCTCGAGGATGTCCCGCCAACCTGGTTGATGCGTTTGGCCCAAGCAGAGGGCTTGGCCGTCGCGGCGACCGATGCGCCCGCGAGAGACCAAGGACACCTGCACGCTCGGGTCGAGGCGCCGGATCTCCGCGATGACCTGCGGGTCAGCCGGCACGCAGAACTCGTAGGCGATGGCGACCAAGCCATCGGCCGGACCGCTCAGGCCATCCGCGCGGATACCGTCCAAAGGAAACCGGATCTTGGCGGACAGCGCCGCGGGCGCCTGGGCACAAGCGGCCAACCCAGCCGTAAACAGGCAGAGCAGGACGCGCAGCAGGCTCATCAGGCGCGGCTTAGTCGACCAGGATTTCACGCGGGCTCGAGCCGTTCTCCGGCCCGACGTAACCCTTGTCATGGAGGATGTCCATGATGCGGGCCGCGCGGTTGTAGCCTAGCTTGAGGCGACGCTGCAGCATCGACACCGAAGCGCGGCGGGTCTCCTTGATGATGTTCCAGCTCTGCGCGACCAACGGGTCTTCGCCGTCTTCGCCGCCCTCGCCGCCGCCTTCGCCGCCTTCGGCGGCTTCCTGGATGGCTTCGACGACGTCCTGCGCGAACTCGGGCGCGCCGTTCTTGTCGCGCAGGTACTCGACGATGGCCGAGACTTCCTGCTCACCGACGAACGCGCCTTGGACGCGGTTCAACGTGGCGCTGCCCGGCGGGACGAAGAGCATGTCGCCGCGACCGACGAGGGTCTCGGCGCCGCCGCGGTCCAGGATGGTGCGCGAGTCGATCTGCGAGGAGACCTTGAAGCCGATGCGGGTCGGGAGGTTGGCCTTGATCAAGCCAGTGATGACGTCCGTCGACGGACGCTGGGTCGCGAGGACAAGGTGGATGCCGGCGGCGCGGGCGAGCTGCGCGATGCGGGCCACGGAGGTTTCGATGTCCTGCGCGGCGACCATCATCAAGTCCGCCATCTCGTCGATGATGCAGACGATGTACGGGAGCTTCTCGGCGGGGATGCGGACGCCGTCGTCGATGACGGACTCCGCGGCCTCGCGCGCGGCGGCCTGCTCTTCCGGGCTCAGCGGGAGCTCCTCCTGCTTCGGGAGGCCGGCTTCCTTGGCGAGCTTGGCGTTGAAGCCGGTGATGTTCTTCACGCCGCACTTGGCGAAGATCTTGTAGCGGCGCTGCATCTCCGCGATGAGCCACTTGAGGGCCGAGGGGACGCGCTTGGGGTCGGTCTCGACCGGGATGAGGAGGTGCGGGAGCTGGTTGAAGATCTGCAGCTCGACGACCTTCGGGTCGACCATGATGAAGCGGAGGTCCTGCGGCGTGCAGCGGTACAGGAGCGAGACGATGATCGCGTTGATGCAGACGGACTTGCCCTGGCCGGTCGCGCCGGCGATGAGCGCGTGCGGCATCTTGGCGAGGTCCTGGATGACGGGCTTGTTCGTGACGCTGTCCACGCCGAGGACGACGGGGAGCTCCATCGCGGTCTCGGCCCAGGCCTTGGATTCGATGATCTCGCGGAGGAGGACGTCCTTGCGGTTGCGGTTGGGGATCTCGATGCCGACGGTGCCCTTGCCGGGCACGGGCGCCAGGATGCGCACGGCTTCGGCCTCCAGGTTCATCGCGATGTTGTTCGAGAGGTTGGCGATCTTCTCGACGCGCACGCCCGGCGCCGGCTTGATCTCGTAACGGGTGATGGACGGGCCCTGCTGGATGCCGACGTCGACGCCGTTGGTGGGGTCGACGGGGATGCACTCGACCTTGAACTGCTTGAGGGTCTCGATGAGGTCCTGGGCGCGCTTGCGGAAATCCTCCGCCGGGGCGCTGTTGCCGGACTTGGGCTCATTCAGGAGGTTGATCGACGGGAAGAGGTATTCGCCGCGCTTCTTCAGCTGCTGCGAAGCCTTGGCGCGCTCGATCTCCTCAGGCTTGACGATCAGGACCTTGCCGGAACCAGCAGCCTCCGCAGGCTTCGCGGCGCGCGCCTTGGCGGGCTTGGGAGCCTCCTCGGCCTCTTCGGCTTCGTCTTCGTCTTCGTCGGCTTCCTCGGCATCGTCTGCCGGTTCCTCGTCCTTCAACGGGGTGATGGTGACGTTCTCCGGCTTGACGGTCGCCGGACCCTTGACGGCCGGCTCTTCGCGCGGGGCCGGCTCGATGTCCGCGTCGTCGTCGATGGGCAGGTCCTCGAGCTTGATCATCGGCTTGGCCGCGGCGGAAGGCATCGCGGCGACTTCCGTGCCGGCGATCTCCAACTGCTTGCGGCGGAGTTCGGCGGCTTGCTGCAGCTTGCGCTGGCGTTCCTGGGCTTCGCGGGCGGCGGCCGCCTTGCGCTCGGCGTTCCACGCGCCGACGCCATCGCGCATCTCCGAGATCCAGGCGTTCAAGGTCGCCTTCGGGTCGTCGGCCAAGGCGCCGAGGAGGCAGAACAAATAAGGGAACAGGAGAATCCAAGTGCCGTAGTCACCCAGGGTCGGCTGGCAGAGCTTGAGGAACAAGAACCCGCCGAGCACGCCGCCGGGCCCCTTGGGGTCGAAGGTGCCCGAGGTGTCGGATCCCAGCAGGAGCGTCAGCAACGGCGCGCCGAAGAGCACGCAGGCGGACATCAGCGCGACCTTCGTCGGCCACAAGGTGTGCGCGCGGTTGTTCAGCGCGAACCATGCGGCCGCGAAGAGGAACGCCGGCACGAAGAAGGCGCCGTAGCCGAAGAGATGGAAGAGCGCGAAGGCCGCCGTGGCGCCGACCGACCCGCAGGGGCTGTCCGTCGGCTTGATGACCGTGTCCTGCGTGAAGGTGCCCGGCAGCAGGTTATGGTCCGTGACGGAGTGGAAGCCCAAGGCTATGACGAAGAAGGTCGCGACAAGGCCGAGGACGACGGCGAGGATGGGACGGCTTTCGCTGGCGGGCGTGGCCAGCGTGGCGGTGCGCTTACGGGCAGGGGCGGGCATGAAAGGATTATTCGCCGAAGAGGTTGCCCTGCGACGTGGTGTCGCCGCGGGGGGCCGTCGGGTCGGCGTGGATGTGACGCGGCGGACGGGTCACGCGGGCGGCGAGGGCGCGGGTGCGCTCCTGGGCGAGGCGCTCGACCATGCCGGTCAGGGCGTGACGGATCCACTTCGGGGTGAAGGCGGTCGCGCCATAATCGCACGGTCCATAGCCATGCACGCGGCCGGCCTGGAGGAGCGCGTCGTTCTGCGCGAACTCGGCTTCGTTCGTGGGCACGTACGTAGATCATGTTCTCGAACGGGACGCGGCGGTCCTCCGCCTGCACGACGGCGTTGACGTCGATCTCGGGGTTCTTGTTCGAGCCTTTGTTGATCTCGAAGAGGAAGCGGGTCTTGATGGTGTTGTCGACCATCGCGGCGACCTGCGTGATCTCGGTCGGCAGCTCGAGCGCGAGTTCGTCCTGCTTGCTGAAGTGCGGCGGCAGCGGGTGCTCCAGGAATTCGCAGCCGTAGATGCCGTCGCAATGCTGCGCCAGCGAGGTGCCGCGGATCATCTCGGCGAGGCCGGTGCTGATGACGTAGTGCTCAAGGGTGACCTCGACGTTGTGCTTACGGCCGAGCTCGCGGACGAACTCCTTGAGCGCGGGGAAGAAATCCGGGAGGCCCGGGCAAAGCTCGATCTCGGCGCCGAGCTCGCGGAGCTGGCGGTTGGTGAGGCCCTTCATGGCACCCGACTTCACGTAGCTGAGCAGGTGGTTCAGGTAGACGGAGTCCTTGGAGGTGCGGATGCCTTTGCGGGCGTACAAGGCCGGCAATTGGTTCGTCTCGCGCCAGAATTGCTCCTCATCGACGCCGAAGGCGCGGAAGAGCGGGGTCTGCATGTACCCGGGACAAAGGGTCTTATCAAAGTCCCAGACACAAGAGAGGACGTGGCTGCCGCGCAGGGCGGGTTCCTTGGTCTGCATGCTAAATCGAAAAAGGGTGAAAGGTCGGGCTTGCGGGGAGAGTCCCCAAGCATCCATTAACTAACGGAGGCAGCCCCGCTGTCCAAGCCCGATTCCCGTCCCACCCACCATGGCCGAAGCCCCCCTCAGACCCGACCTTTCCGGCCTCCGCCGTCGCCTCACCGAACTGGAAGGGCTCATGGCCGACCCGGCCACGTTCGGGGATAGCCGCCGGGCCGCCGCCCTCGGGGCCGAACTGCGCTTCACGGGCAAGGCGGTCAAGGCCGACGACCTGCTGACGGGCCTCGAAAAGGAGCTGGCCGAAGCCCAAGCCCTCGCCGGCGAAGCCGACCCCGAGATGCGCCGGATGGCCGACGACGAGATCCGCCGCCTGACGCCCTTGATCGAGGTCGCCCGCGACCAGCTGATCAAGGCGATCGTGCCGCCCAACCCCGACGACTCCCGCAACGCGCTGGTGGAAATCCGCGCCGGCACGGGGGGCGAAGAGGCCTCCTTGTTCGCCTCCGAACTGCTCCGCGCCTACACCCGCTTCGCCGAACGCAAGGGCTGGAAGCATGAGCTGATGTCCTTGTCCCACTCCGACCTCGGCGGGGTCCGCGAAGCGGTCCTGCTCATCGAAGGCGAAGGGGCCACCGCCCTGCTCCGCCACGAGGCCGGCGTCCACCGCGTGCAACGCGTGCCGGCCACCGAAGCCTCCGGCCGCGTCCACACGTCCGCCGCCACGGTCGCCGTGCTGGCCGAAGCCGAAGAGGCCGAGGTGGTGCTCAAGCCCGAAGACCTTGATATGTCCGTGGCCCGCGCTTCCGGCGCCGGCGGCCAGCACGTCAATAAGACGGAATCCGCCGTCCAGATCATCCACAAGCCCACGGGGCTCATGGTCTATTGCGCCGACGAGCGCTCCCAGCTCCGCAACCGCCAGAAGGCCCTCCGCGTGCTGCGCTCCCGCCTGCTGGACATGACCCGCGCCAAGGAACGCGAGGTCCGCGCCGACGCCCGCAAGAACATGATCGGTTCCGGCGACCGCTCGGAACGCATCCGGACCTATAATTTCCCGCAGAACCGCATCACCGACCACCGCATCGACCTGACGGTCCACGGCATCGAACAGGTGCTGGAGGGCGACCTGGACGAACTGGTGAACGCGCTCTACGACGCCGACCTGCGCACGCGCGCCGAGGCGATCACTCGGCCTTCAGCGTAAAGGAGGCTTCGGTCTCCGTGACGCGGAAGAGGCCCTTGGTGGGCTCGCCGTCGTCCAAGCGTCCATCGACGACGAGGAGGATGCGCTGCGAACTGGCGTCCGGCGCGGCCGGGGTGAAGACGACCGCCGGGATGCCTTTGCCGGCCGGGCTGTCGGGCGTGAAGCTCCAGCTGCCGTTGACCGAGGCCTTATCCATGGCGGGCTGGACGACCTTCGTGAACCCAAAGGCGGCGAGGTCGGCCGGGGGGACGCGGAAATCGAACTTAGCCGGCCAAGCGCCCTTCTCGAGGCGATACTGGATGAGGGGCGCGCGGGCTTCGCGGTAGACGAGGGTCATGCCGTCCGCTTGGAAGTGGTCGCGCAAGACGAACCCGAAGGCGATGAGGAGGCCCAAGGCGAGGCCACCGATGGCCCACATCATGGCGTGATACCACAGCGGCGAAGCGGGCGCCAAGAGGATCTGGGGGACTTTGTTTTCGGAGTCAGCCATGGAAAGGGGTGAACTCCATCTTTGCGGGGTTCGGGCTCCGTTCAAGCCCGGAGCGTTTTGTTTCTTGGATAGGCCAAGGTTTCCGCCTTCGATGCCCCTGCATGGATTCCGCCTACCTCGAACGCTTCGCCGGCATCGGCCGCCTCTACGGGCGGGCCGGGCTGGAGCGTTTGTCGCGCAGCGGGTTCCTCATCGTCGGCCTCGGCGGCGTAGGTTCCTGGACGGCCGAGGCGCTCGCGCGCTCCGGCGTTGGCCACCTGACGTTGGTCGATGGGGAGTCTGCATTTCTAATACGAACCGGCAGCTGCACGCGGTCGCCGGCAACGAGGGGCTCGCCAAGACCGAAGCGGTCGCCGCCCGCGCCCGCGCCATCCACCCAGGGATCCAGACGACGCTCCACACGCGCTTCCTGTCCCGCTTCAACCCGCACGAGGTGCTCACGGGCTTCGACGGCGTGGTCATCGACGCGAGGCGGTGAACCGGAAGCTGCGCGTGGTCACGGTCGGCGGCTGCGCCGGCCGGCTCGACGGGACGCGCCTCAAGGTCACCGACCTCCGCGATTCGCGCGATGACCCGCTGATGATGCTCGTCCGCAAACGGCTGCGCCAGAACTTCGACTTCCCCCGCGGCAAGGCGCCGTTCGGCGTCTCGTGCGTATGGTCCGACGAGCCGTTCACGCAGCCGACCGACTGCGCCGGGCTGCCGGGCGGCGAGATCCCCGAGGGCGAAGACCTGCACCCGAACTGCGAATGGGGCTACGGCACAGCCTCCCACGTGGCCGGCGCGTTCGGGCTCGCCGCCGCCGGCGAAGCGCTGCGGCTCGCGCTATTGCCCCAGGAATAGGCGCGTGAAGTTCACCCGCGTGAGCTCCGCCGCCTGCTCCGGTCGGAGCCCCCGGGTGCGCGCGAGTTCCTCTAGGTTGACCAAGAGGTTCGCCGGATGGTTCTGCTCCACGCCCGCGGCGTCCGGCGCGAGTGCATGCCGGCGATGCTCAGGCGCCGGACACAACGCCGGGGCATCGGTCTCGACGAGCACGCGGTCCGAAGGAATCGCGGACGCGAACTGTGCCCGGAGGTCGGCCTTGGTCGGGCGAAGGTGATGCGCGCTGAAGGAGAAGTAGGCGCCAAGGCGAACGAGTTCCGGCACGAGCTCGACCGGGCCGTTCCAACTGTGGAGCAGGAACCCACGACGCGGGACCGGCGTGGCGCGCAGGATGTCCATGAGCGGCCCGATGGCACGCACGCAATGGATGGTGAGCGGACGCTCCAATTCGACGGCCAAAGCGAGCTGCACCCGAAACGCGGCTTCCTGCGCGACGGGGTCGTGGCCTTCCACCCAACGGTCCAAACCCATCTCTCCCACGGAGGCCTGCGGGTACGCGAGGAGGATCTGCCGGAGCTGTGCCTCCCAACCGACCGGAGCGGTGGGCACGTCCCACGGGTGGAGTCCGAAGGCCGGAAGGTTGCGGGCATCACGCGCCGCCAAGGCCACGACGTCGGGCCAGTCGACGGGGGCGCTGCCGTTGACGACCGCGTAGCCCACGCCTTCCCGCCGGGCGAGCTCGACCGCGGCATACGGGACTTCGGCGAACTGGTAATGGCAATGGGCGTCGTGGACGAGCATCCGGGGAGTCGCGTCAGCCTAAAGC
>JBEGRN010000097.1:0-6038 GCA_041180425.1 Verrucomicrobiota bacterium | reverse complement strand
ACGAGCAGCTCGCCACGCGACTCCTCTCGGATACCCACGCCCCGGCCAAGGCCCGCATCAACGTCATCGTCCGCAACCTCGATGCCTACTACGAAGCCTTCCCCGCCATGCCCGGCGACCCCATGTACATCGAGCCCAAGGAACGTGTGCGGATTTGGTAACCCCGAGGGCCTCGCTTATGATTAAGGCGCTCTTGGGTATCTTGGCTCTTGCGGTTATTCCTGCTCAGGCAGCGACCATGGTGGGACAGGTGGTCGTCGCGGGAGGCGAACCTGCGGCTGCAGCGGAGCAGGCGAAGGCCTTGGACGCGCTGAAGGCTAACGCCAACCGCGGGGCGATGGTCGATCAATACGCCCTAGCGGAGTTCTACCTACGCGGTAAAGCAGTCCCGCGTGACCTTGTGCAGGCGGCGCGCTGGTATCGCAAGGCTGCCTACCAAGGCCACGCCGACGCTCAGTATAAGACCTTTGTGTGCCTGAACTTCGGCTTAGGTGTGCCCGAAGATAAACTGGAAGCCTTCAGCTGGTTGCAGAAGGCCGTGGCCCAAGGCCATCCGCGCGCCCACCACTCGACGGGCATCGTGTATGAGTTTGGGGATTGCGGTCAGGGCAGGGACCTTGCCGCGGCGGTTAAATACTATCAGAAAGCCGCCGACCTCGCGGATCCGGACGGCACCAAGTCGCTGGCGACCTGCTATCAGATGGGCATCGGTGTTCCGGTGGACATGCGCAAGGCGCTGGAGCTGTACCAGAAAGCCGCGGACCTTGGGCAGCCCGTGGCACAGGTCATCTTGGCGGGTTTTTACCTGGAGGGTAAGCAATTCCCCCGCGATCCCATGAGGGGATTTGAGTTGGCCCAGAAGTCTGCTCAATCTGGCCTTGGTCGTGGACAGTTTACTCTGGGCGTTTTGTATTACCAAGGCCTCGGCACTCCAAGGGATTTGGCGCAGGCCGTGTCCTGGTATCGCAAGGCCGTCGAGTCGGGGGAAGTCTCGGCGCTGTATAACTTAGGCTATTGCTACGCGGTCGGGGAGGGCGTTGCCGTCGACAAAGCCGAGGCTTACGCCCATTGGACCCTTGCGGCCGAATCCATGCCGCAGGTGAAGGACAGCCTTCGCCGCCTTACCAACAGCCTGTCCGCCTCCGAACTCGCCGCCGGCAAGACCCGCTACGCCGCCCTCCGTACCACCGTCGAGTCCAAGCGCATCGACACCTTGCTCGTGGGCTACTGAATTCGGCGAAGACTAGTTGGACCTTAAGGTGACAGGTGCTTGTTTATCTCCAGGTGGGGTTCGCGGCTACCTTCTGCCAGTTGGGCATGCCTTGGGTCCAATAATCATCTTCAGCTTGAATCTGTTTATTTGATATCAGTTCACGGACTGCGCCTTCCGGGTAACTACCAATATTTGTGCCACTTCTGGAAAAGTAATATATCTTGGAGCCAGGAGCTGGAGGCACGATTGTAACCTGCGGAGTGATGGTTCGCTGTTTCTTGAGCAAGAGGAAGATGGCAATTCCAATAGCAGGAACAGTGGTTAAGCAAACTAGGGCTAAAATAGTCCAAAAGATCGGACCATCAATTATTGCGATTAATGAATTCATGATGTTGGTTCTCAAAAATGGGCCCACCCGGATTTGAACCGGGAACCAAGGAATTATGAGTTCCCTGCTCTAACCATTGAGCTATAGGCCCGTGCGGTGGTTTTAGGGGAAAAGGGGTCGGGAGGGGAAGCGGATTCGCCTCCGTCCGGCGCTCAGCGTCCGTAGCGGGCTTCGAACTCCGCCAAGGTCTGGACGAGCCAAGGGTAGTGGGGCTGGGTCCGGGCCAGGGTCTCGCGGCGGATGTCATCCGGGACTCCGTAGAGGGCATGCGCGATGGCGCCGGCGATTGCGGCCAAGGTGTCGGCGTCGCCGCGGATCGAGCAGGCGGCGCGGACGGTTTCCTCAAAGGTCTCGCACTCGGTCGCCAAGGTCACGCACTCCGGCACGCACCCTTGGCAGGTCTCATTGTAGCGGTGGTTCTTCTGGATGTGATCCCAGTCAGGGAGCTGCGGGTAGAACCGTTGTGCGGCGAGGCGGACCGCCGCAGGGTCGCGGGTCTGGCGCGCGACCCAGACGCAGAGGGCGGTGCATTGCGCGCCCTTGATGCCCTCGGGGTGGTTGTGCGAGGGCTGCGCGGTGAGGGCGGCCAACGTAAGGACCTCCGCTTCGCTCTGGGCAACCCAGGCGACGGGCGATACGCGCATGGCGGCGCCGTTGCCGTAGGAGTCGCGATCTTCCCGGCCGCCCGAACTGGCCCAAGCGTAGAAGCCCGAGCCCCAGCAGGGGCCCGTGGGCGCGGCCGAGCGCTCCGTCCGGCGGACGGCCTCCAGCAGGTAGGGGCGGAAGTCCCTTTGCCCGTCCAGGAGCGCTTGGGCGATGGCCCCCGTGAGCAGTCCGTCGTCCGTCGGGCAACTATGGTCGGTAAACAGCGTAAAACCGGGGTCGGTGTTGCGTGAGAACTCCAAGACCGAACCGATGGTGTCTCCAGCGAGGGCGCCAAGCATGACCGAATCCTGTCTTAACGGCTGGTAAAAGAAAGCCTCGGTTGGGGGGGGATGACACATGAAACTCCATTGCAGGCTCTGGGGTTTAACCTATGAATAACTCGCCCTAGGGCTACCCCCATGCTTCCCCGCATCCTATTGTTGGCTCTTTCCCTCAGCAGTTTCTGGGCGGCTCCCCTAGGGGCGGCCGCCGGTAAAGCTGGCAAGAAGGAAGCGGCCAAGGAGGCCGCCGCCGAAGCCGCCAAGCCCAAGACCCCGGCCAAGCCGGTCGAGCCCGCTGCGGCTCTGCCGATGGTCTCGCCGGTCAACGCCATCTGGCACGTCTGGAAGGACAACCAAGGGCGCACGGTCGAGGCGATGTTCTGCGGCCTCTCCGGCGAGTTCATCACGCTCCAGACCAAGGACGGCAAGACCTTCCACTTCAACGGCAACATCCTCTGCCAGGAGGACATCGACTTCGCCAAGACCTGCGTCGCCAAGATGCGCGAGTCGAGCTTCAGCGGTGGCAGCGTCGCCAAGGCCGCCGCCGATATCGATCGTCTGGTCCTCGCCGCACTGGAGGCCAAGGGTCAGAAGCCCAACGCGCCGTCGACCGACGAGCAGTTCCTGCGCCGGCTTTACATCGATGCCGTCGGCCGCGTGCCGACCGCCGCCGAGGCGACCGCGTTCCTGGATGACCGCGCGGCCGACAAGCGCGCCAAGCTGATCGACAAGCTCGTCTACTCGCCGGGCTATTCGCTGCAGATGTTCGACTGGATGGCCGACCTCCTCCGCGTGAAGGACACCTTCAACAAAGGCGTCCCGGCCTTCACGTTTGAGGACTGGCTGAAGACCCGCATCGCGACCAACGCGCCTTGGGATTCCATGGTCCGCGAGATGCTCACCGCCGATGGTCGCTTGTGCGACAATGGCGCTTCGGGCTTTCTCCTCTTCGACGCGGAGATGCCTTTGGACGGGGTCTCCAACCTGATGACGACCTTCCTCGGCACGAACATGGCCTGCGCGCAGTGCCACGACCATCCGCTGGCCGAATGGAAGCAGCGCGACTTCTATCAGATGGCGGCGTTCTTCGGTGCCACCGACGGCAAGGACGAGACCATGCAGGCCAAGATCCGCAAGGCCGTCGGCAAGGACGACACCATCCCTAAGGGCACCTTGCGCAGCATCTCCAACGTGAACGCCTTCCGTCTGGAGGACACCGGCAAGCAGAAGCTGACCTTCCCGAAGGACTACAAGTACAAGGACGCCAAGCCTAACGAAGCCGTCTCCCCCGTCCTCATCTCCTGGGAGAAGGCTGACCTCAAGCTGCCGATCTACCAGATCGACGTCACCAAGCCGGCCCAGCTGCGCGATCACTTCGCCCAGTGGATGACCAGCACGCAGAACCCGCGCTTTGCGACCAACATCGCTAACCGCCTCTGGAAGAAAGCCTTTGGCCTCGCCGTGCAGGAGCCCGTCAACGACATCGACGACCCGAAGAACTCCAGCAGCCCTGAGCTCCTCGCCCACCTCACGCAGGTGATGAAGTCGGCCCGTTTCGACCTACGCGAGTTCCAACGCGTCCTCTACAATTCGAAGACCTACCAGGCCGCCGCGAGCGCCACGCCGGACCTTGGCCAAGGGCCCTACCTGTTCAATGGCCCGATCGTCCGCCGACTCACCGCCGAGCAGGCGTGGGACAGCCTGATCGTCAACGCCGTGGGCGCGAACGCCGACAACATCCTCCTGCGCCGCGGGGACGACATGAAGCACATGGCCCTCCCGACCGGTCCGCTCACGGCGGTCGCCCTGCGCCAGGTTTACGAAGGCATGAAGGCCTCGGGCATGACCAAGGGTGGGGCGGTGAAGAAAGCCGCCGGTGGCTCGACCGCTGGTTTGGCCAACGGCTACGACGGCGAGAAGCCGACCACCAAGTTCAACCTCCTGTTGGCCCGCGCGAGCGAACTGCCACAGCCCTCGCCTGAGACCCACTTCCTGCGCGTCTTCGGCCAAGGCGACCGCCTGCTGGCTGATTCGGCCACGAACGACGGCAGCGTGCCGCAAGTGCTCCAGCTCATGAACGGCAACGTCGGCCGACTGGTGTCCGACCTGAAGTCGCACGCCGTCGTCGCCGCCTATGCGGAGAAGACGCGGGAGGCCCAGATCACGTCCCTTTATCTTTCCTACCTGTCGCGCCGTCCCAACGCCCGGGAAATGGCCGCGGCCGGCAAGGGCTTGTCCGATGGCCTCAGCCTCGCCGACCTGGCGTGGGCCCTCGCCAACACCCGCGAATTCCTCTTCATCCAATGAGCCTCCCCATCCCTGCCAACCAGCTCCGCGATCCGCTCGCCCGCCGTTCGTTCATCGAACGCTGCGCCAAGGTCTCCTTTGGCCTGAGCGTCCTGCCGTTCTTCAGTAAGCTCGCGCAGGCGGCGGAGGCTCCTGGCGCGGCTCCGAACGCCGGCCTGCCGGGCTTCGGCAAGGCCAAGCGAGTCATCTTCATCGAACTCGCCGGCGGCATGTCGCACATCGACACCTTCGACCCGAAGGCCGGCGCCAACAAGGGGCCCGCCACGGCCGTCTCGACCAAGGCTGGGTATCAATTGACGTCCTTCTTGCCCGAGACCGTGAAGGTCGCCGACAAGATCGCCGTCATCCGCAGCATGACCGCCAAGGTCGGCGTGCATGCTTCCGCCGCCTACCTCATGCGCACCGGCTTCGAGCAGCGCGGCACGCTCCAGCACCCGACCCTCGGGGCGTGGGCCCAGCATTTCTTGGGCGGCTCCAGCAAGACCTTGCCTTCGTCGGTCTGCGTCGGCCGTCCTTCCAACCACGGCAACGGCTGGTTCCCGGCTTCGTTCTCGCCGCTGCCGATCCAGTCGCCCTCCGACGGGTTGCAGAACGTCAAGGCCCTCGCGGATGAATCGGTCCAGGCCAAGCGTACGCAGCTGCTCGCCGAACTCGACTCCGGCTTCGGCGCCAAGGCCGCCGACGAGAACGTCAAGGCCTACAATGAATTCTACGACGCCACCTTCCAGCTCATGAAGAGCTCGGACCTCAAGGCCTTCGACCTGTCCGCCGAACCCGCCGAAACCAAGGCGCGTTACGGCACGTCGCGTTTCGGTCAAGGTTGCCTCTTGGCGCGCCGGCTCGTCGAGAACGGCGTCCGCTTCGTGGAGGTCTCGCATGGCGGCTGGGATATGCACGCCTCCTTGGAAGATCGCATGGAAGACGTCGGCGGCGATTTCGACCGCGTCTTCGCCACGCTCATCCAGGACCTCGACGCTAAGGGCCTGCTCGACACCACCTTGGTGGCGGTGACGACCGAGTTCGGCCGCAAGCCTGACTTCTCTGGTGGCGGCCGCGGCCACCACCCGCTGGCCTTCTCGACCGTCCTCGCGGGCGGCGGCGTGAAGCGCGGCTACGTGCACGGCGCCACGGACGCCAAGGGCTATGCCCCTGATGGCGACGGCGTCTCGCCCGGTTCGCTGCACGCGACCATCGCCCATGCGGC
>JBEGRN010000096.1:0-6482 GCA_041180425.1 Verrucomicrobiota bacterium | reverse complement strand
ACGAGTCGGCCGACAAGGTCCTCGATGCCCTCGAAGAATTGATGAAGCAGCGCATGGCCCAGTTCGGCAACCGCGGCGGCAACAATAAGGGGAAGTAAGAGAAGGAAGGGTACTGAGTACGGATTACAGAGTACTGAGTACAGAGGTCGGATTCTATAGCACAGGGGGTGCAGGCATCGAGCGATCGGGTCTGCACCCTTTGCCTTTGCCCGCGCCCAAGCTCTATACTACTTAATCCGTAATCTGTACTCCGTACTCTGTAATCTGTAGCCCAGTCTTTCCTAAGCTTCCTAAGCTTCCTTCCGCGCGTCGAGGTCCATCCAGCGCGCGAGGGCGGCGGAGTGTTCGGCTTCGGCGGCGTGGAGGCGCTTCTGGAGTTCGGCGGCCTTGGCGCCGCCATCCTTGTAGATTTCGGGGTCGCCCAGCTGGACGGACAGCGTGGCCTGTTCGGCTTCGAGCTGCTCGATCTTGCCGGGGAGGGTCTCGAGTTCCTTGCGCTCCTTGTTGTTGAGCTTGGCGCCGGCCGGGGCCGCGGCCTTGGCGGCGGCGGGCTTCGGGGTGGACTGCAGGGCGGCGGCGGTGCGCTTAGCCACGGCGATGCGGGCCAGCTCGTTGCGCCAATCGGTGTAGCCGCCGGCGTGTTCGGTCACGACGCCGTTGCCTTCGAAGACCAGCGTGCTCGTCACGACGTTGTCGAGGAAGGCGCGGTCGTGGGAGACGACGATGAGCGTGCCGGCGTAGTCGACCAGGATGTCCTCGAGGACGTCCAAGGTCTCGGCGTCGAGGTCGTTGGTCGGTTCGTCTAGCACCAGCACGTTGGCGGGTTTGGTGAAGAGGCGGGCCAGGAGGAGGCGGTTGCGTTCGCCGCCCGAGAGGACCTTGGCCTTGGAACGGGCGCGGGTCGGGTCGAAGAGGAAGTCCTGCAGGTAGCTGATGACGTGGCGGGAGCGGCCTTGCACTTCCACGCTGTCGGAATCGCCGGCGATGTTCTCGGCGACCGTCTTGGAGTCGTCGATCTGTTCGCGCATCTGGTCGAAGTAGACGACCTCGAGTTTGGTGCCGAACTTGAGGTTGCCGGCGGTCGGGGCCAATTGACCGAGCAGCATCTTGACCAAGGTCGTCTTGCCGGCGCCGTTCGGGCCGATCAGCCCGATCTTGTCGCCGCGGGTCAGGTTCATGCTGAAGTCGCGGATGATGGGCTGGCCACCCGGGTAGGCGAAGGAGATGTTCTCGGCCTCGACCACGCGTACGCCCGAGCGTTCGGCTTCGCTGATCTCCATCTTGGCGGAGCCGGTGGCGGTGCGCATGTTGCCGCGTTGGGCGCGCATGAGCTTGAGGGCCTCCATGCGGGCGTTGGACTTCGTGCGGCGGGCGCCGGGGCTGCGGCGGGACCAGGCTTCTTCTTGGCCGAGCTTCTTGTCGAAGGCCGCGCGTTGGCGTTCTTCGGCCACGAAGAGCTCTTCCTTGCGGACGAGGTAGGTGTCGTAGTCGCAGGACCAGCTCGTCAGCTTGCCGCGGTCGAGCTCGATGATGCGGTTGGCCATGCGGCGCAGGAAGGCGCGGTCGTGCGTGACGAAGAGCAGGGGGATCTTCTCCTCGAGCAGGAACTCCTCCATCCACAGGATGGAGTCGAGGTCGAGGTGGTTGGTCGGCTCGTCGAGCAGGAGCAGGCCCGGCTTGGCGGCGAGGGCCTTGGCCAGCAGGCAACGGCGCTTGAGGCCGCCGGAGAGGTCGTTGAAGGCGCGGTCTTCGGGGAGGCCGAGGCGGGCGATGAGGTCGTCGACGCGGATGTCCTTTTCCCAGTCCTCGGAGATGTCGTCCTCGCGCAGGCCAGAGGTGATGATGTCGCGCACGGTGCCGGGGAGGTCGTCGGGGATCTCCTGCGTGAGGCGGGCGATGTGGACGCCGTCGGGTTGGGTGACCGTACCGGAGTCGGGTGGGTTTTCCCCGGCCGCGATGCGCATGAGGGTGGACTTCCCGGCACCGTTGCGGCCCAGCAGGCAGACGCGTTCGCCTTCCTCGATCTGGAGGTTGAGGTGGTCGAGGACGGGCGGGCCGCCGAAACCGACGTAGACGTCGAGCAGACTGAGTAAAGCCATGTCGCGGAGAAGTGAGGAAGCGAGGCAGGGGAGGCGAGTCAAATGGGCGCTGGGCGGGGCGGAGGCAGGTTCGCTGGGCCCTCCCGCAGGTTTTCGGGCCGCCGGCGCCGGAATGTCCTTCCTTCCGCCGCCTCCTTCCGTTCAAATCGCCCCATACCCCGCCATGCGCCCGTTCCTGCTGCTTTTGCTCGCCACCGTCGTCTTCGCCGATGGCCCGAAGGACAACCTCGCCGAAGCCGTCCGCCCGATCCCGCCGCCCGGCGTCCCGGTGCCCGAGGCCGACAAGAAGGCGATCCAGCAAGGCGTCATCGAGCTGCGCGTCGCCATCGACAATGCCGCCAAGGCCCAAGCCAAGAACCCGCGCCTGGCCGAGCTGCTGCCCGACCTCGAGGTCTTCCATAAGGCCGTCGACTGGGCCGTCCGCTACAACGAGTTCTTCAAGAACACCGAGTTCAAGACCGCGCATGAGCTGATCGCGGAGGGCAAGGCCCGCGCGGCCGCCTTCGCCAAGGGCGAGGCCCCGTGGACCACGCAGAAGGGTCCGGTCGTCCGCGCTTACCGCTCCCGCATCGATGGCTCGATCCAGCCCTATGGCATCGTCGTGCCCGAGTCCTATGTCGGCGCACCGTTGCGCCTCGACTTCTGGTGCCATGGCCGTGGCGAGACGCTGAGCGAGCTGAGCTTCCTGCAGGACCGCCGCAAGAACGTCGGCCAGATCCCGGCGACCAACCGCTTCGTCCTCCATCCCTACGGCCGCTACTGCTGCGCCAACAAGTTCGCGGGCGAGGTCGACCTCTGGGAGGCCTACGAGCACGCCCGCAAGTCCTACGCCCTCGACGACGACCGCCTCTTCATCCGCGGCTTCAGCATGGGCGGCGCCGCGGTCTGGCAGTTCGGCGCGCACTACACCGACCGCTGGTGCGCCATCAACCCGGGCGCCGGTTTCTCCGAGACCCCGCAGTTCCTGAACGTCTTCCAGTCCGAGGACGTCTCCAAGATCCCGGCCTATCAGCAGACCCTCTGGTCCTGGTATAACGCCACGGACGTGGCCGCCAACTTCGTCAACGCCCCGACCATCGCTTACAGCGGCGAAATCGACAAGCAGAAGCAGGCCGCGGACCTCATGGCCAAGCACCTGCTGTCCGAGAACATCGACCTCGTGCACATCATCGGCCCGCAGACGGCCCATAAGATCCACCCCGACTCCTTCGCCGAGATCGAGCGCCGCCTGAACGCCATCGCCGCCCAAGGGCGCAAGGCCTTCCCGACGGAAGTCACCTTCGTCACGTATTTCCTCCGCTACCACCGCATGCACTGGGTGCAGGTCGACCGCATGGAAACGCAGTGGGAAGCCGCGCGTGTGGTCGCCGAGATCGCCGGCAAGGATTCGGCCGTCACCGTGAAGACGAACAACGTCGCCGCCCTGACGCTCGACATGGCTTCCGGCCAGGCGCCGTTCGACGTGCGCGAAAAGGTCGTCATCCACATCGACGGGCAGGACATCGACGGCCCGCGCCCGGCGTCGGATCGTTCGTGGAAAGCGACGCTGACCCACAGCAAGGGCCGCTGGACCTTGGTCAAGGCCTTGCCGGAAGGCGGCCTGGTCAAGAAGCACGGCCTCTCCGGCCCTATCGACGACGCCTTCATGGACGCCTTCCTCTTCGTCTCGCCCTCGGGCAAGGCCCTGAACGAGAAGGCGGGCGCTTGGGCCAAGGCCGAGATGGAGCGCGCGTCGTGGGAATGGCGTCGCCAGTTCCGCGGTTTCGCGCCGGTCAAACTGGACAAGGACGTGAAGGATGAGGACATCGCTGCCAACAACCTCGTGCTCTGGGGCGACCCGCAGAGCAATGCGCTGCTGGCCCGCGTCGTGGCCAAGCTCCCGCTGCAGTGGACCGCCGACAAGCTCGTCGTCAACGGCAAGACCTACACCGCCGCCGACCACGCGCCGATCCTGGTCTATCCCAACCCGCTTAACCCGCAGAAGTACGTCGTCATCAACAGCTGCTTCACCTACCGCGAATATGACTACCTCAACAACGCGCGGCAGGTGCCGAAGCTCCCGGATTGGGCGGTGGTCGACCTGAACACGCCGCCGAACGCCCAGAAGCCTGGCCAGATCGTCGACGCGGGCTTCTTCAACGAAGCCTGGGAATACCGCGGCAACTAAGCCGCGTCGGCTTTAGCCTTGGGCGCCCCAAGCGTCTGCACGATCGCGACGCCGACCAACGTCAGCACGCCGCCGGTCAGCGCGGTTGCGCCGGGCTTTTCGCCGAGGATGGCCCAGCCGAAGAGCACCGAAAAGAGCGGGATGACGTAGACCGAGCCCATCACGGTGGTGATCGGCAGGCGTTGTAGCACCCAAGCCCAGAGCGTGTAGCACAAGGCCGCGGGGACGACACCGAGGAAGAGCAGGTGGCCCCACGCGTGCGGGGTGAGGCGCGCCGCGGTGCCTGGCAGGTCGTGGCCGAACGGCAGCAGGCCGAGGGTTCCGCACAGGATGGCCCACGTGGTCACGTCGATGGCCGCGTACCGCTTGGTCAGGGCCTTGCTCATGACCGTCTGGACGGCGGCGCAGACGGCGGAACCGAAGATGAACGCCGTGCCTTGGTTGAACGCGAGCCCTTGCTGGAAGACACCGGACGTGAACGCGACCCCGAGCATCGACACGAGGATCCCGAGCCAAGCGAAGGCCGTCACCTGCTCACGCCCGCTCAGTACGCCGAAGAGCACGACCAGGATGGGGACGCAGGAGATGAGCATCGACCCGGTGCCGGCGTCGACGGTGCGTTCGCCGAAATTGATGCCGAGGTTGTACAGCGTGAATCCGAAGAGCCCCAGCAAGGCGATGAGCGGGACGTCGCGGAGCGCCGGCACTGGCCGGCCGCGGCCCAACCAGACCGTGAGCATGACCGTCGAGGCGATGAGGTAGCGCAGCGCCCCGAGCTCGCCCGAGCCGACTTCGTGGACGATGGCGCGGACGTTGACCCACGACATGCCCCAGGCGACGAGGTTGAAGCCCATCGCGACATAGACCCATCGCAACGAGACGGTCGGCGTCTGGGGAGCGGTCCCCTTCACTTGCTGGCCTTCTTGCCCGCGTAGGCCGTATAGCCGGCTTCGCTGGCCAGTTTGGGGTCCTTCGGCTTCAGGAAAGCGACCTTCGGCAGGCTGCCGTCGGCTTCGCGTGGTCCGATGAGCGCGGCTTCGTCGAGGCTTTCGAAGGAAGCCTCGGTGAACTTCTTCTCGGACGCGAACGCGTTGTCCTTCAGTTCGCACTTGGCCGCGTTCAGGCGGGTCACGTCGCGGAGGCCGCGGTAGCTGAGGTTACCGATGATCCGATGGCCGGCGCCGTCCATCTCCTCGGAGTTGTCCGGCGGACGCATCAGGAAGTTGAAGTCGTTGGAGTTGCGGTAGGCCGAGTTGTAGGACCAGTCGCCCCCCATGAGGTGGTGGTTGGCGTAGAAGCCGCTGGCCTTGTTGCGGACTGCGAGGCAGCCCTCGGTCACGTGGCGCGGGGCGGGGTCGGGGACGGGTTGGAGCGGGGTGTTGCCGTAGCCGCCGACCTTGAAGCCGTTGCCGTCGCCGTGCTTCTCGAACTTCGGGCCGTAGCCGTTGTAGAGCGCCCAGCAGTTCTCGAAGCGGACGGCTTCGCGGGAGGAGATGCAGTCGTAGCCGTCGTCGCTGTTGAACCAGGCGCGGCAGCCGCGGAAGATGTTGTTCGTCGCGCCCTTGGAGGGGTGGCAGCCGAAGCCGTCGACGTTGCCGCCGCGCGCGTCCTCCGACGTGTAGTCGTAGTTATTGTACGCGTCGCAGTTCAGGAAGAGGTTGTCCGAACCATCGAGGGCGTAGATGCCGATGGCCTGGCTGTCATGGAGGCTGAGCCGTTCGATGATGTTGTGGCTGCCGTGGTTCTCGAGGTTGCAGGATTGCCCGTGGCCCTTGAAGTTGACCTGCGTGCCGGTGACCTCGAAGCCGCGGAAGTGCAGCCAGGAGCCCATGACCTGGAAGGCGTTGATGCGGCGGTTGGGCGGCTTCACGTCGGAGCAGTCGAAGATGGGTTTCTCGTCTTTGTAGGCCCAGTAGCGGATGGGTTGGCCGGCCTTGCCGCTCTTGCCGAAGTAGTAGATGTACGTCCAGACGCGCTGGGTGCGGGCGCTTTGGTCAGGCTTGGCCTTGTAGGTCCCCCCGCGGATCCAGACCGTGTCGCCCGGGGCGGCGAGGTCTTGGGCCTTCATCAACGAAGCCAGCGGCTTGTCGAGCGTGCCGGCCTGTTCGTCGGAGCCGTTCGGCGCGACGAAGAGCTCCTTCGCCGAGACGCCGAGGCAGAGGCCGAAGGCCAAGGAGAGAAGGGCGCACAGACGCATCCCAGCACAAAAGACGCAA
>JBEGRN010000095.1:0-6193 GCA_041180425.1 Verrucomicrobiota bacterium | reverse complement strand
ATCAACGTCGCCCTGCCCTACCAGGACCTCCCGCTGATGGACGCCTGCCTCCACGCCGGCATCCACTACGTCGACACCGCCAACTACGAGCCGCCGCACCTCGCGAAGTTCGAGTACTCCTGGCAGTGGGCCTACCGCGAGCGCTTCGAGAAGGCCGGCCTCACCGCCCTCCTCGGCTCCGGCTTCGACCCGGGCGTGACCAACGTCTTCTGCGCCTACGCCCAGAAGCACCTCTTCGACACCATCGAGACGGTCGACATCATGGACGCCAACGCCGGCGACCATGGCTACCCGTTCGCGACCAACTTCAACCCCGAGATCAACATCCGCGAGATCACCCAGCGCGGCCGCTACTGGGAGAACGGCGAGTGGAAGGAGACCGAGCCCCTCGACCCGAAGCTCCGCGTGGACTACAACTATCCGGTCATCGGCCCCAAGCCGAGCTACCTGCTCTTCCACGAGGAGCTCGAATCCCTCGCCAAGAACATCAAGGGCCTGAAGCGCATCCGCTTCTTCATGACCTTCTCCGACAACTACCTGAACCACCTCCGCGTGCTCCAGAACGTCGGCATGACCCGCATCGACCCGATCGAGTTCCAGGGCCACCAGATCGTCCCGATCCAGTTCCTCAAGGCGCTCCTGCCCGACCCGGCTTCGCTGGGCCCGCGCACCAAGGGCAAGACCTGCATCGGCTGCGAGATCACCGGCACCAAGAACGGCAAGCCCCGCAAGGTCTTCATCTACAACGTGTGCGACCACCAGGAATGCTACGCCGAGGTCAAGTCCCAGGCCATCAGCTACACCACCGGCGTCCCCGCGGCGATCGGCGGCGCGATGCTGGCGACGGGCAAGTGGCTCAAGCCGGGCGTCTGGAACATGGAAGAGTGCGACCCGGATCCGTTCATGGACGAACTGAACCAGCGCGGCCTGCCGTGGCAGGTCCAGGAGCTGCCGGTCTAAGCGCCGGCCAGCCCGACGAAGCCCGCCCCCCGGCGGGCTTTTTATTTGCCCCACCTCCCCACGCGAACAGCGTGGACGCGTGCACGATTCCGACGCCCTCACCGCCGCCTTCCGCCAGGTCGACCTCTCGCGGGTCCCGAGCCCTTGCCACGTCCTCCACCGCGGCCTGCTCGAGAGCAACCTGCGCATCCTGCGCTCCGTCATGGACCGCTCGGGCGCCAAGGTGCTGCTCGCGCTCAAGGGCTTCGCGCAGTTCAGCGAGGCGAAGCTGATCGCCAAGTACCTGGCCGGCACCACCGCCAGCGGCATCCACGAAGCCCTGCTGGGCCGCGAGGAATTCGGCGGCGAGGTCCACGCCTATTCGCCGGCCTTCAAGGACGAGGAGTTCGCGCAGCTCCTGCGCGTGGCCGACCATATCTCCTTCAACTCGCCGTCGCAATGGAAGCGCCACCGCGCGGCGGCGCAGGCGGCCGGCCGCAAGGTCTCCTTCGGCTTGCGCGTCAACCCCGAGCACGCCGAGGTCGAAGTCGAGCTCTACAACCCCTGCGCCCGCGGCTCCCGCCTCGGCACCCTGCGCTCCGAAATCAAGGACGCCAGCGACCTGGAGGGCCTCGAGGGCCTGCACTTCCATACGATGTGCCAACAGGGAGCCGACGTGCTCCAGCGCACCGTCGCGGCCTTCGAAGCCAAGTTCGGCGAGTTCCTCCCGCACGTGAAGTGGGTCAACTTCGGCGGCGGCCACCACATCACCCGCCCGGGCTACGACCTCGACCTGCTGGTGAAGGTCATCACCGATTTCCGCGCCCGCTGGGGCCAGCACATCCAGGTCTACCTCGAGCCGGGCGAAGCCATCGGCATCGGCACCGGCGTCCTCGTCGGCACGGTCCTCGACCTCGTCCACAACGGCGTCGACATCGCCATCATCGACGTGTCCGCCACTTGTCACATGCCCGACACCTTGGAGATGCCGTACCGCGCGGACATCCTCGACGGCGACCTGCCCGGGAAACTGGCGCACACCTACCGCCTCGGCAGCGTGACCTGTTTGGCGGGCGACATCATCGGCGACTACTCCTTCGCGCAGCCGCTCCAGATCGGCCAGCGGCTCGTCTTCATGGACATGTCGCACTACACGTTCGTGAAAAACACGACCTTCAACGGCGTCCCCCTCCCGGCCATCGCGACGTTCGACCCGGCCAGCGGGCAAACTCAGGTTATTCGCCGTTTTGGCTACGCGGACTACAAAAACCGCCTGTCATAAGCCCCCCAGACGGCGGGGCCGGTCGCCTAGGTTCTTGACCCAAGGGCTTTTTAAGGCAATTCCTGTAGGCAACAGAATCACATGAAGCCCACCACTATCATCCTCAGCTTGGTTGCCGCCGCCCTCGCCGGCGTCGCGATCGTCTGCGTCTCCACCGAAAACGACGCCCGCGCCGAGCTCGCCAAGGTCCAGGACGAAACCCGCGAACAGCTCCGCGCCGCCCGCGACAAGCAGAACGCCGCTGAACGCAAGGCCGCCGAAGCCGAAGTGAAGGTCAAGGCCTCCGAGAAGTCGGCCGCCGAAGCCGCCGCCAAGGTCACCGCCGCCGCCGACGCGCACAAGAAGACCGACGAAGACTTCGCCGCCTCCAAGGAGGCCCTCGCCAAGAACGCCACGAAGATCGCCGAGCTCGAAAAGGCCCGCTCCGAGTCCGCCGCCCGCGTGAACGAACTCACCGCCGAAGTCGCCAAGCTGCGCGACGGCACCGAAGTCCGCGAAGCCAACGCCAAGTCCAAGAAGGCCGAAGCCGACCTCGAAGCCGCCTCCGCCGCCCTCCGCGAAGCCAATTCCAAGCTGGCTGAAATCGAGAAGGCCAACGCGTTCCTGACCGAAGAGAACAACCGCCTCAAGGCTCGCTCGCGCGAGATGGGCTCGGGTTCCTCGCCTGACCACCGCCCTCTGTAAGCCTTCCCTGGCTTCCTGACCAAGGCCCGGCTCAACGCCGGGCCTTTTTGTTGGCCGGGCCAGGCAGCCCAGCCCACAGCCGGGCCAGCTTGCGCACCAACGCCGGCCGCGCCTTCGCCTTCAGCTCGTGCTCCCACAGCCGCACCACGCGCCAGCCCGCGGCCCGCAAATCGCGGTCGTTGCGGCGGTCGCGCGCGCGGTTCTGCCGGAACTTGCGCAGCCAAAACGCCCGGCGCCCTTGCGGACGCGTGCCGTGACGCGGGCAGCCATGCCAGAAGCACCCATCGACGAAGACGGCCAACCGCCGCGCCGCGAAGACGAAGTCCGGCCGTACCCGCCAACGCTCTCCATCGCCACGCTGCCCCCGCAGCGTCCGTTGCCGTCGCCAGCCGACATAGCCCTCCTGCCGGAAGACCTTGGCCAAGGCCCCCTCCGTCGTGGCGTTCCCGCTCCCACGCACCTTGGCCATGAGCGCGCTGCGGGCGGCGGGCGTAAGACGGTCAGCCATCTCCTATGATTAATGTGAAATCGGCCGGACGCGCAAGCATCCGGCCGACCCTGGGAACTCCCCCAAAGAAAGAGGGCCGACTTTCGTCGGCCCTCGAGCTATGAAACCTAAATCCGAGGATTTAGAAGGCGACCTGAGCCTGCAGACGGATCGCGTCCACGTTGGCCTTGGCACCGGCGACGGTGACGACGCCACCGCTGACGATGTCCTTGAACTCCGAGCGCTCGTAGCCGAGCTGGATCTTGGCGTTCGCGCCGTTGACCGTCGCGCCACCCGCCACCGGGAGGGTGAAGTAGTAGTTCACGCCGAGGTAGTAGGAGTTCGACTTGTTGAAGTTCGAAGCGCTGATGCCCGCGCCGCCGGCGCCGCCCACGGTGCCGAAGTCACGCACGCCATCGGAGATGGCCTGGCCGCGACCGTCGGTGTCGAGGTTGGTGTAGCGAGCCACGGCTTCCCAGTTGTCGTTGATCTTGTAGGCGACCGTGAGGTTTTCGCCCACCGGCTTGCGGTTGCCCGTGTTGGTCACGTCAGCCGTGCCGTTGATCTTCGTGGAGAGGTACTCCGCGTAGACGGTCCAGTTGTCGTACTGGGCCTGCACGAAAGGATTGTAGCCTTCCATGTTGGCCTGGGTGTTGGAGGCGCCGGCCACGCTGAAGTAGCGGACCTTGCCGTAGTTCACGCCGACCGCGTACTTCTGGGTGTCGGAGACCTTGTAGTTGTAGACGAGGTTGGCGAAGCCACCGACGTCGTTCAGGCCCTTGAAGTTGTTGAAGCCCTGGGCGGCGGCGGTGACGGAAGCGCCATACTCGAAGCCCTGGGGGTTGGCGACGCTGGTGTAGTGCAGACCGGTGTGGTGCGCGCCGAAGCCCAGGCGACGGCCGAGGGAATTGGTCGCGGTGCTGGAGCCGTTTTCGGCTTCGTTCCAGTAGCGGTTGGTGATGCCGCGCTCGACCGTGAGGAGCTTCGAGGACGAGGCCTTGAAGAGGGAGCTCAGGGTGCTTTCTTCATAGCCCCAGGTCACCTTCTTGTAGCCGAAGTCGAACGTACCGATCGAGCTGGTGTGCGAGACCATGGCGCGGTCGATGCTGTTGGCGGTGTTGCCGGACATGTCGAAGACGACGTCGCCCTGGATGCCTTCGCCCACGTCGGCGATGAACTCGATGTAGAGGCGACGCATCAGGAACGCGTTCTGCGCACGGTAGTTCGAGGTGGAGGCGGCGCCAGCCGTGGCGACCTGGCTGTAGCTGAAGTTCTCCATCTGGGTCTGGAAGTAACCGGCGATGGTGAAGCGCTTGGTGGCGTCTTCCTTCGGGAACACGCGGTTGACACCCGCAGCGGCGCGCGCGGAGGCGGCCTCGTCGAGGGTCTTGGCGCGTTCTTCAGCGGAGATCACGCCCTTCTTCACGAGGAGGTCGAGCGTGGCCTTGTCTTGGGCTTGCGCGGAGACAGCGGTGAGGGCTGCGGCCGCGACGAGCATGGTCTTCAGGGTATTGTTCATAGGTTTGGGTGCGATGTGCGGGGGAACTATCGCACCCCTGTGTGACAGAACCGTGGCGGTCAGGTGAACAGCCTGCCACACGCCTGACACACGGAGGGACCCTAAAACGACCCCAGCAACGCCTGATACCCCGCAAACACGTCGGGAAAACGCGGTTGCCACGCCAACTCTCGTCGAATCAGGCCAGCGTCGATGATGCGGCTGGGCTGCACCTGCCCGGTCCGCCGCAGGCGCGGACCCGCCGGGGCCTCCGCATCGAAGACCGGCGGCGCCAATCGCAGTTGGGCCGCGATCCACACGGCCAGTTCGGCCTTCGTGACCGGCCGGCCATCGGTGACGTTGTAAAGCCGCGCCCCCGCCTCCGCCCGTTGCACGGCCGCGAGGAGCGCGCCGGCCGCATCGTCGCGATGGAGATAGTTGATGAAGTGGTCGACGCGGCCGCCGATGACGGTTTCGCCGCGCTTGAGCTGGTCGAGGAGGTAATGACGGCCGGGACCATAGAGCCCGCCGAAACGCAGGACGGTCGCTTGGGGCAGCCCCGCGGCGAGCACGGCGCGCTCGCCGGCCAACATCGCTTCCGCGGTCGGCGTGCCGCCGACGGCGCTGACCTCGGTGACGACGCTGCCGTCGTCCTGCCGATACACGCCCGTGGAACTGGTGAAGAGGAAATGCTTCGCGCCCGCGCCCGCCGCCCAAGCCAAGGCCCGCTTCACGCCGGCATCGTAGGTGCGCGCATAGGCGTCGACGCCCGCCCCGCCCGTGCTGGCCGCATAGACGACGATATCGATGGCGGACGGTAGTGCCGACCAATCGTCGGCCTGCAAATCGCAGGCCACCGCGGAGAGGCCCAACGCCTGCAAGCGCGCACACGATTCGGCTGAACGGACCACGCCGAGGACGACATCGCCCCGGGCCTGGGCCTGCAAGGCGAAGGCCGTGCCGACGTAGCCGCAGCCGAGTACGGCGATGCGCGCAGGCTGGCTCACCGTGGCAAGAAGCTGGCCATCCATTCGGCTGGAGTCGAACCCGCGGAGGCCGACAAGAGGCGCATGAGCTCAGCGGCGTCCGCGGAGGCCTGTTGACGGGCCGCCGTATCGTCGACACAAGCCGTGAGACGGGCGGAGAGCGCCCGTGGTTCGCACTCCGCCTGGAGGTATTCCGGCCAAGCCTGTCGCTTGAGCAGGATGTTGGCGATGCCGAGGTGATCGACGCGGCCGGCGATCAGGCGACGACCCACGATCCAGGTCAACGGGTTCGCCCGATAGACGACGGCCCCGGGAAT
>JBEGRN010000094.1:0-6508 GCA_041180425.1 Verrucomicrobiota bacterium | reverse complement strand
CGGCGGGGTGGTCGGAGGGTCTGCGGCGGAAGCGCCCTCGCCGCCCTCGCCGGCCGCGGCCCTGCGAGCCGATGCCCATGGCCGCCTGCCGACCAGCGGGCAGGCGAGGGTGGACGCTTTGGGGAACCGCGAGGTGCGGCTGGATAACGGGGTCACCGCGACGACCTCTCGCGATGCCCTCGGCGGCAGCACGACGCGCTTCAGTAACGGCGTGACGGCCAGCTCGCGTACGGACGCCCTCGGCGGCACGACGACCCATTATTCCAACGGCGTCACGGCCAGTTCGCGGAAGGACGCCTTGGGGAACGTGGAGACCCAGGTGACCACCTACAGCGATGGCCGCACGGAAACCATCCGTCCCGATCCCTTCGCCCCGCACCCCAAGGAAGCGAAAAAATGAGCGAAAATGAAGCCTTCCCGCCGCATCGGTCGCTTGCAACTTCCGCCCTTGGGGGCAGTCTCACCTTTCATCACCCCATGACGCATACCCTCACCCGCTGGGCCGCTACCGCTGCCCTTGTCCTCGCAGCGCCCCTTCTGTTGGCTGCCGATGCCTTCACCTCCGGCCCCGGCTGGCTCGATTTCCCGGGCGGCAAGGGCCCTGGCGCCGGTAAGACCGTCGTCCTCCTCGCGGGCGACGAGGAATACCGCTCCGAAGAATCGATGCCGATGCTCGCCCGCATCTTGGCCGAGCGTCATGGCTTCCACACGGTCGTCCTTTTTTCCCACGATGACGGCGTGATTAACCCGAACAACGGAGCCTCCCTCGGCAAGCCGGAAGCCCTCGAGGGCGCCGACGCGCTCGTGCTTGGCCTGCGTTTCCGCAAGTGGAACGAAGCGACTCTGGCCAAATTCGACGCGGCGGTGAAGCGTGGCGTGCCGATCGTCGCTACGCGCACTAGCACGCACGCCTTCGCCGGCATCCCCAAGGAAAGCGCCTTCGTCGCCTACAACTGGAACAACAAGGGCGGCTTCGGCAAGAACGTCCTCGGTGAGACCTGGGTTAGCCACTGGGGCAACCACAAGGGCGAAGCCACCCGTACCGCGGTGGAGTCCGGCGCCGAGAAGTCGCCGCTCTTGAACGGCGTGGACATCGTCTTCGGCGACACCGACGTCTATGAAGCTTACCCGCCCGCCGACGCCAAGGTGCTCCTGCGCGGCGTCGTGCTGAAGGACATGGATCCGAAGAGCCCGCCCAGCGAGCGCCGCAAGAAGCGCGCGACCGACAAGCAGGAACAGGCCGTCAACGATCCGGCGATGGCGGTGGCCTGGACGCGCGAGCTTAAGAACGACGCTGGCACCGTGAACCGCATCCTCTGCACCACGATGGCTTCGGCCAGCGACCTCAAGGACGAGTCCCTCCGCCGCCTCCTCGTGAACGGCGTCTTCTGGGGCCTCAAGCTCGATGTCCCGGTCAAGGCCGACGTCACTCCCCTCGTCGAGTGGAAGCCCAGCAAGTATTCCTTTAACCTCTACCACAAGGGCCTGAAGTCCGCTGATTTCGCGGGCGTCTTGCCTGAGCCGGTGGCGGCCGCTCCGGCCCCCGCGCCGAAGAAGCCGGCGGCCAAGTAAGCCGACCGTCAGGCGACCTCGAGGCGTCCCGCGAGGGACGCCTCTTTGTTTTGCTTAACCGCGTAGCCCGCGTCCTGCCAGGAGGCGCACGAACGCCTCGTTGCTGAGGATGAACGCGCCTTGGCGGGTGCACGCATCGCGGACCTCCGCATCGTCGGAGACGATGAACCAAGGACCTTCGGACGACTTGTCCTTGCCGACGAGATCCATGAGGTCGTGGTCGGCTTTGGCGCCGGCGCGGCTATACGTGGCCTTGAGGCGCGGATGGTCGAGCCGCAGGTTGGAGGCTTGGCCGTCGAAGCTGGCCCAGATGAGCAGGCCGGTGCCCTCGTGGGCGAGCTTCTCCAAGAGGTTGATCACTTTCTGGCGGGCGGGCGCATCCAGCAGGAGCCGCAGGTCGCCTTGGGCGTTGCGTTTGGAGGCCAGCTTCAAGCCGAGGTAGGCCTGTTGGAGGCACGCGAAGTTGTTCGCGTCGATGCCTAGGCGCGCGGGCTCGCCGAGCGCGACGGCCCGTTCGAGCAAAGCGACGGGCCCGGAAGGCTTTTGGTCGTGGAAGCGTTGGTCCGCCATGAACGACCGTCGGCGATGGATGTCGCCGCGGTAAAGGTCGGCGTGGCGGGAGTCCACGAGGCCGGATTGTTCGGCCGCCGCCAGCGCGGCTTCGATGGCCTTGAGCTCGGCCGTTTCCGCGACGTTGATCTTCGCGGCAATCCGTTCGAGGAAGGGGTCGGAGGGGAGGTCGCGGCGCTCGAGCTCATAGCGGACCTTTTCGATGTGCTCGGTGACGCGCTTCTCCAGCGCCACGATGGCCGGCAGGACGCTGCCGCCCGTGCGTTGGTAGCGGCGCAGGAGCTTGAGCATGTCCTCCATCTGCGGGATCGCCTGGCGGAGCTCATGCTCCTTGGCCAAGAACGGGTCGGCGTCGCGTTGCGCCTTGCGGGCCGCTTCTACGGTCTCGGCCGTCAGGTGGCGCAGCTGGGCGACTTCGTCCGATGCCTCGCGGAGTTTGCGCGCGTCCGCGAACCAAGGCCGGAGTTCCTCGGAGAGCAGGTGCTCGGCGATTTCCCGCGCTTTCTTGGCCACGTGTTCGCGGGCTTGGGCGAGCTCGTCCTTGAGCCGGCCGACTTCGGTCTCGGCCTTGGCGAGGCGGGCCTGCAAGGACTGCAGCGCGGCGTCCTGCGTGGTCTGCTGCAAGGCCTGGGCTTCGAGCTGGGCTTTCGCGGCCGCCTCCAATTCCGCGACGCGGGCATCGCGTTCGGCGAGCAGGTGCGCGTGGTGGCGGCGCTCCGCGCGCAGCTCGTTTTCGCGGGCGGTCGCCATGCGGTCGATTTCCTCCTTCAGCTTGCGGACGGACGGGTCGGAAGAAGAGGCCGTGGCGGCTTCGTCTTCGGCGGGCGCCTCCAAGGACTGGGCACCGACCTGCTGGAGCCAGAGGCGCAGCGCCTTGGCGTCGGGGCGGGCGACGCTGGG
This sequence comes from Verrucomicrobiota bacterium, assembly GCA_041180425.1. Classification (GTDB taxonomy): domain Bacteria; phylum Verrucomicrobiota; class Verrucomicrobiia; order Opitutales; family UBA953; genus UBA953. The sequence goes on along the minus strand of JBEGRN010000094.1, from coordinate 3,466 downwards.
CTTGCCGTTGCCGGCGCACTTGGTGAAGAGTTCGGCAGGGATTGCCGCGTCCTTGTCTTCCGCTCGCCCGGAGCGCACCAAGCAGAGCAGGGCGGTCCGGGGACCGCCGAGGACGGCGGTGAGCGCGTCGAGGTGCGTGAGGAGGGTCGCTTTCTCGAGCTTCAGCAAGGCCGGCATCCACGGCAGCTCGTCGGCGATCGCATCGAAGTCCGCGGCGATCAAATGGGTGCGGGCCTGGAAGAGCCGGCGCGCGTTCTTTAGGAAAGGCGTGCGGTGGCTCCAGCCGCCAGGAGTTTTCTTCGCGAGGGCGAGGAGCGGGCCGGGCGGGACGTAGGCGAGGTCATGGACCAGCTGTTCGGACAGCGTCTTGCGGCAAGGATGGAGAAGCTCGTTCTTGTACGCGAATTGGCCCATGGCTGGAGCATGCCCGAAGGCCGAGCCGGAGCAAGTGTCCGCCCCGTCTTAAGGTGTTTTTCCGCGCCTGTGGCTTAGAGCTCGGTATTGTCGATGAGGCGCGTGTTGCCGAGGTGGCAGGCGATGGCCAAGGCACAGCGACCTGGGGCGATTTGGGCCACGGGGGCCATCGTCTCCCGGTCGACCAGTTCCACATATTGGAGGCGGAGGGCTGGTTCCGCGGCGAGACGGGCCGTGACGGCGGCCCGGACCTGCCCGGCGTCCGTCGTGCCGGCGGCGACCAAGCGCCTAGCTTCGGCGAGGGCGGCGGGGATGGCGGTGGCCCGTTGGAAGTCTTCCGGCGAGAGGTAGCGGTTGCGCGAGCTCATGGCCACGCCGTTGCTTTCCCGGACGGTTTCATGGGCGACGATACGCACCGGGAAATGCAGGTCGCGCACCATCCGGCGGATGACGGCCAACTGTTGCAGGTCCTTCTGGCCGAAGACGGCGACATCGGCCTGCACGGCGTTGAAGAGCATCGCGACGACGGTCGCCACGCCGCGGAAGTGTCCGGGGCGGAATTCCCCGCAGAGGCCGGCCGAGATACCCTCGACCTCGACCCAGGTCGAGGCGTCGGCGGCATAGAAGTCGGCCGGGGTCGGGGCGAAGACCAGGTCGGCACCGGCGGTGGCGCAGGCGTCGCGGTCCGCCTCGAACGTCCGAGGGTAGCGGGAGAAATCCTCGTTCGGGCCGAACTGGGTCGGGTTCACGAAGATCGACACCACCGTGAAGGTCGCTTCCTGGCGGGCTCGGGCGACCAAGGCCAGGTGTCCGGCATGCAGACAACCCATGGTCGGGACAAACCCCACGGTCCGACCCGCGGCGCGGGCTTGGGCCACGGCGGCGCGGAGTTCCGGGATGGTTTGGACGACCTGCATCCCCGCAGGCTAGGGCGCCCCGCCGGAGGCGCAAGGCGCAGTTGTTTCGGCCCGTGGGGCGAGTCCTCAGGTCGTATTAATACCAAACAGGCATTTTTATTCTTTTAGCGAAAATACCCTCTTGGCAGTCGCCCCCCGAATCCCAAAGTCGGAAATCGCTCATTAACGCCATGTCGTACTTCCCTAACGTTCCGGTCATTCAGTTCGAAGGACCGAAGTCCAAGAATCCTTTCGCCTTCAAGCACTACAACCCCGACGAGAAAGTCGGCGGCCAGAAGATGAAGGACCACATGCGTTTCGCCGCGGCCTACTGGCACGTGATGCGCAACGGCCTCTCCGACCCGTTCGGCGGCCCGACGGCCCTCATGCCTTGGGATGACGGCTCCGACTCCCTCGACAACGCGCTGCGCCGCGTGCCGGTCTTCTTCGAGTTCCTCGAGAAGTGCCAGATCGACTTCTATTGCTTCCACGACCGCGACGTCGCCCCGGAAGGCGCGACCCTCGCCGAGACGCACGCGAACCTCGCCCGCGTCACCAAGGAGCTGAAGGCCTACCAGAAGGCCACGGGCAAGGGCCTGCTCTGGGGTACGGCCTGCCTCTTCTCGCACCCGCGCTACGCGCAGGGCGCCGGCACCTCGCCGAACGCCGACGTGTTCGCCTACGGCGCCAGCCAGGTGCGCCACGCGCTCGAGGCCACCAAGGCCCTCGGCGGCGAAGGTTACGTCTTCTGGGGTGGCCGCGAAGGCTACGCCACGCTGCTCAACACGAACATGAAGCGCGAGCTCGACCACTTGGCCGCGCTGCTGCACCTCGCCGTCGACCACGCGAAGAAGATCGGCTTCAAGGGCCAGTTCTACATCGAGCCCAAGCCCCGCGAACCCTCGACCCACCAGTACGACTCGGATTCCGCGGCCTGCCTCAACTTCCTCCGCGAATACGGCCTGCTCAAGCACTTCAAGCTGAACATCGAGACCAACCACGCCACGCTCGCGGGCCACACCATGGAGCATGAGCTCGAGGTCGCCATCGGCGCCGACGCGCTGGGTTCCATCGACGCCAACCGCGGCGACACGCTCCTCGGCTGGGACACCGACCAGTTCCCGACCGACCTCTACCTCACGACCAACATCATGTTGCGCGTCCTCAAGATGGGCGGCTTCACCACGGGTGGCCTCAACTTCGACGCCAAGCGCCGTCGCGAGTCGCACGAGCCGGTCGACCTCTTCCACGCCCACATCGGCGGCATGGACGCCTTCGCCCGCGGCCTCAAGATCGCCCACGCGATCATCAAGGACGGCAAGATGGATCAGTTCGTCTCGAAGCGCTACGCTTCCTGGGATTCCGGCATCGGCAAGAAGGTCGAGTCCGGCAAGGTCACCCTCGCCCAGCTCGACGCCTACGCCCAGGGCATCCAGGCCCCGCGCCTCGCTTCCGGCCGCCAGGAGCTGCTCGAGAACCTCATTAACGAGTACATCCGCTAAGCCCCTATGGCGATTGTCCTCGGTCTGGACCTGTCCACGCAGAGCGCCACGGCGCTCGTGCTCGACACGCAAGCCGGCAAGACCTTGGCCCGCGCCCGCGCGGGGTTTGGTCCCGACTTCCCGGGCCGAGGGCATCCCGAGGGCTTCCTGCCTGGCGGGAAGGGTGGGGTGGTCCATGCGGACCCGTTACTCTGGCTCGACGGCCTCGAGCTCGCGCTCGACCGTCTGGCCAAGCTGACCGACCTGTCGAAGGTCGACGCCGTCTCGGTCTCCGGCCAGCAGCACGGCAGCGTCTACCTAGCGGACGGCTACGTCGCGGCCTTGGCCGACGGCGACCGTGCCACGAGCTTGTCCGCCAAGTTCAAGCCGGTGCTGTCGCGCGCGACCTCGCCGATCTGGATGGACTCCTCGACGACCGCGGAATGCGCCGAGATCGCGGCCGCGCTCGGCGGCGACCAAGCCGTCTGCGACCTGACTGGCAGCGTGGCCACGCCGCGTTTCACCGGCCCGCAGATTCGCCGTTTCTTTAAGACCGACGCCGCCGGCTGGGCTCGTACCCGCCGCATCCATCTCGTCTCGTCGTTCTTCGCATCCGTGCTGGCCGGCCGTGACGCCGCCATCGACACCGGCGACGGCGCGGGGATGAACTTGATG